>JBCCEW010000016.1 GCA_039030075.1 Myxococcota bacterium
CCAACTCCTCGAGGACTGTGGACGCCTGCCGCTGCGAGACGCCGTCGCGACGCTGTCCGGGCCCGAGCGCTGGTCGCTCCACATCGAAGCGTGCGACTGGGTCGCGCGGTTGCAAGCGGTGCCGCGCGAAGCAGGCGTGGAAGCCTTCGGGCGCCGGCTCGACGCCACCTTGCTCGCCTACAAGGCCGATCTCGTGATCGAGCACGGACTGACCGCGCGCGGCCGGGCGACGACATCGGCAGAAGCCGAGGTCGTGCGCGCGGCGTTCTCCGAGATCGAAGCCGCCGTCCAAGAGGCGCCCTCGAGACTCGCCCACCGCGACTACCAGAGCGCCAACCTGCTGGTCGATCCGGCGGCACCCGCGGGCCAGCGGCTGCGCATGATCGATCTACAGGGGGCGTTCCTCGCGCCGCCCGAATACGACCTCGTCTGCCTTCTGTGCGACTCGTACATCGAGATCCCGGAGGAGACGATCGTTTCCCTTCGAGAGGCGATCCGACCGAAGCTCCCGGACGCACCCGACCCCGACGAATGTGCGCGTCGTTTCGACCTCCTGACGCTCTCGCGCAAGGGCAAGGACCACGCGCGCTTCCTCTACGCCGCCCGCCAACGCGGCGACACACGTTTCCTCGACTGGGTGCCCTACACGGTACGCCTGCTCCAACGGGCCGCGCAGCGCCTGGCCCCCACCCACCCTGCCCTGGCGTCCTACGCCGAGCTGGTCCACGCACTTCCGGAGTCTCCGTGCGCGCCATGATCGTCGCGGCAGGCCGGGGCACCCGCCTCGCACCGCTCACGGACTGGGTGCCGAAGCCGGCCGTACCGGTTCGGGGCTTGCCGCTCATCGCCTACCCGCTGGCGTTGCTCGCCGAGCACGGTGTCGACGAGGTCATCATCAACCTCCACCACCTGCCCGACGCGCTTCGCGAAGCCGCCCTCGCCCACTGCCCTCCTGGGATGCGGCTCGAGTTCTCGGTCGAAGAGGAGCTTCTCGATACGGGAGGAGGGATCCGACGCGCAGCCGATTTCCTCCGCGAGAGTGATCCGTGTCTGATTCTGGGCGGAGACATGCTGCTCGACTTCGATCTCGGTGGCCTCTTGCGCGCCCACCGCGATGACGCGGCGGTCACGATGCTCCTCAAGGAGGACCCGCGGGTCGCGACGTTCGGCAGTGTGGGCGTGGACGCCGAAGGCGTGGTGCGGCGCATCGGCTCCCGCTTCGACTTCCGCAACGATCCTGGCGAAGAGGCGCGTGCGGGGATCTACGTGTGGGCGAATCTCGTCTCCGCACGCGCGTTCGATTCACTTCCCGAGCGCGAGGTCTTCAGCCACATCGACCACTGGTGGGCTCCGTTGCTCTCGAACGGCGCGCGAGACATCCGGGGTGTCTTCGAACCGTGTACCTGGGAGCCCGTGGGCACCTTGCCCGAGTACCTGCATGCGAACTTCCATCCGCCCTCGCTGCGCTTCATCGACCCCGATGCGCAGGCACAGGCCCGCGGGGTCCAGATCGACGCGCACTGGGTCTGCGGTGCTGGCGCGCAGGTCGGCGCCGGAGCTAGCCTCGATCGCGTGGTGGTCTGGGACGGAGAGCGGATTCCGGCGGGCTTCGAGGCCCGCAACGGCGTCTTCGCCGGCGGTCGTTTCATTGGCCTGCCCGAGCGCGACGCGGACGACGGCTCCTCGTCGTGACCTCCCGGGCCGAGGGCGCGCGCACCCGTGAGTGAGATCGTCTTCGTCGGGACGAGCGACGCGTTCGGTGCCGGCGGGCGACGCCAGTCCGCGATCGTGCTGCGCGGCGCCTCGGGCACGGTGTTGTTGGATTGCGGCGCCACCACGGGAAGCGGACTCAACGAACTCGGGATCGCGGTCGAGGAACTCGACACGATCCTCATCTCCCACTTCCACGGAGATCATTTCGGGGGCATCCCGCTGCTGTTGCTCTCGGCGCTCTACGAAGACGAGCGCAAGCGTGCGCTCCGCATCGCGGGGCCGCCCGGAATCGAAGCACGCGTCCGGGCCCTGGCTCAGGCCATGGGCCACAGCCTC
The DNA here is from genome assembly GCA_039030075.1 of Myxococcota bacterium. Lineage (NCBI taxonomy): Bacteria > Pseudomonadati > Myxococcota > Myxococcota bacterium. The sequence continues at coordinate 2,050 of JBCCEW010000016.1, forward strand.
GACGGACGGGAGTGGACCTTCCCGATCGAATTCACCGAGCTCCCGGCCGGCACGCGCCGCGAGATCGGGCCCATTCAGGTGCGTTCCTTCGAAACCCACCACTCCCCCGACGCGATCCCCCATGGCCTGGTGATCGAGAACGCCGGCACGCGGCTCGCCTACTCGGGCGACACGGGTTGGTTCGAAGGGCTACCCGGCGAAGTGGCGGGCGCGGATCTCTTCATCTGCGAGTGCACCTATCACCGGAGCGGGTTCCACTACCACCTCTCGCTCGAGGAGCTCGCCGAGCGCCGGGAGCGCTTCGACTGCGGCCGCATGGTGCTCACCCATCTCGGCAAGGAGATGAGCGACCGACGCGCCAGCTGCGACTTCGAAGTCGCCGACGACGGGCTCAAGCTCCGAATCTGAGTCCAGCCCGTCCGGGCACGATCTCGCCCAGCACCCGCGCCTCTCCGGCCCCGGTGCAGGCGGGGAGATGGTTGGGGAGTCCGAGGAGCGCGTTGCGACCCATCAGCGCAAAGGCCATCGCCTCGGCCGCGTCCGCCGGCACCCCACAGGCATCGAAGGGCTCCACGGCTGCGCCGGGGACCGCGCGTCCGAGCGCCGCCATCGAGGCCGGGTTCCGCGCGCCGCCCCCGCCCACCAACAGACGGTCCACCTTGCCCCCGCCCAGATGGGTTCGGCAGGCGTGGCCGACCGCTTCCGCCGTGAAGGCGACGAGGGTCGCCGCCAGATCGTCGAGGGGGCGCTCGCCCCAGCGCGCGACCAGCGCATCGACCTCATCGCTCCCGTAGCGTTCACGACCCGTCGACTTCGGCGGTGGCGCGAGCAGGAACGCGTCGTCGAGCAGTTCGTCGAGGAGCGCGCGATCGACCTCGCCCCGCAGTGCGCGCGCGCCATCTCGATCCATGCGTTCTGCGCCCCCGGTAACGCGTTGGATCACACCGTCGAGCAGCGCATTCGCGGGACCGACGTCGAAGGCAATCACGTTCTCGCCGCGGTCGCCCGCGGGCAGCCAGGTGACGTTCGCGATCCCGCCGAGGTTCAGGACCACGCGGTTCTCGTCCGCCGATGCGAACGCCACGAAATGGAAGAAGGGCGCGAGCGGCGCTCCCTCCCCGCCGGCCGCGATGTCGCGTGGGCGGAAGTCCGCGACCGTCGTCACCCCCGTACGCTCCGCGATGACGGATGGATCGCCGATCTGCAGCGTCGCGCGCAGCTCGGGATGGTGGGCCACGGTCTGCCCATGAGACGCGATCGCGTCGATCTCGTCGATCGGCACGCCGGCCGCCTCGGCGACCGAAATCGCGGCATCCGCGAATAAATGCCCCAGCTCCACGTCCAAGCCGGCGAATTCGCGAAGTGCCTCGCCTGGCGCGACGCGCCCCGCCGCCACCCGATGAATCCGCTCTTGGAGCGCCGGCGGCAAGGGCGTCTCGAGTTGCGCCCGCAACCGAAACGGACGCGGGGCCTGCGGATCGTCCCACTCCACAAGGGCGGCATCCACGCCGTCCGCCGACGTTCCCGACATCAACCCGATCACCCGCATGGGGCGCAACGTACCCCGGGACAAGGGCGGACCGCGATGGCCTGCTCTCCCAGTTTGACAGTCCCCACGACCGCGGGGATCATCCTCGCCCCGGCGCGCCACGCCTTGGGGTGAAACCCCTCCGGATCGTCGCGCGCTGCCCCACCCCTCGATTCCACCCCGCACACGCCTCTGGCCTCGATCCATGGAGGATCCGATGAACGACTCTTCGCGCACCCAGGGTGGCCTGATCTGCGTCGGCGTGGCCGTCCTCGCCGCGCTGTTCCTGATCGGACTGCTGCAGCAGAGCTACTGGGCCGTCGCCATCCCGGTGGCCATCCTGGTCTTCTTCGTGCTCGGGCTGACGTTCTGGGTCGGCTACACGATCGCCACCATCCAGGTCGAGCCCGAGATCGCCCCGCCGGCACCGCCCGCCGACGCCGAGGGGACGGAGTCCTCGGCCTAGTGCGGATCGCGCTGCTCACGTATCGCGGGAACATGTTCTGTGGCGGTCAGGGCATTTACGCCGCCTATCTCGCTCGAGAATGGAAGAAGGCGGGGCACGACGTCCACGTGATCGCCGGCCCGCCCTTCCCGGAACTCGAGCCCGACATTCCGCTCCACGAGATTCCAAACGAGAACGTCTTCGGCGTGGAGCATCCGGAGTGGGCGCGACGCGAGAATCCGTTCTCGCTGCTGAAGCCGCTTTCCTTGTGGGAGCTCGGCGTCTCGCGCTTCGGCGTGTTCCCCGAGATGCAGACCTTCTCGCTGCGCCTGCTCGCGCGCTGGAAGCAGCTCCACGACCGCTACAAGTTCGACATCGTCTTCGACAACCAGTGCCTCGGCTGGGGCCTGCTCGGCATTCGCGCGACGGGAGTGCCGGTCGTCTCGGTGATCCATCACCCGCTCCACATCGACCGCGAGGCCGACTTCGCGATCGATCCGAGCCTCGTCAAGAAGATCAAGCGCACGCTCTACTTCCCGCTGTTCATGCAACAGCAGGTCGCGCCGCGGCTCGATCGAATCGTCACCGTGAGCGAGGCCTCGCGGCGGGAGATCGAGAAGTACTTCCGCATTCCCGAGAAGGAAGTGCGGGTCGTCTACAACGGCACCGACACCGACCTCTTCCACCCCGTCGAAGTCCAGAAGGACGCCGACCTCCTCTTCATTGGCCGCACCGAAGACCGGAAGAAAGGAGTGGGCACGCTGCTCGAAGCGATGGCCCGGCTCCCGGACGTCCACCTCAAGATCGTAGACGGACGCATTCCCGACGACGGCCTCGTCATGCGCTACCTGGATCGCTACCAGATCCACGACCGGGTGACCCTGCACCGGGAGATGCTCTCCATCGAGGATCTCGTGCGCCAGTACTCGACGGCACGCGCCGCCGTGGTGCCGTCGTTCTTCGAGGGGTTCGGCTTCCCCGCCAGCGAGGCAATGGCTTGCGGTCTTCCCGTGATCGCGAACGCCGCCGGCGCGCTGCCCGAGGTGGTCGGGACCGACGGGACGAGCGGTCGCCTGGTACCCCCGCGCGACCCCGATGCGATGGCCGAGGCGATTCGGGACGTGCTGACCGTCCCCGGACGCGCCGAGTCGATGGGTCGCGCTGCGCGCGAGCGGGTGAAGCGGTTGTTCCAGTGGGACCAGGCCGCGGAAGAGCTCGTCGCGGTGTTCGAGGAAACGCTGCATGCTGCTCACCGTCGATCTCGAGCGGCTTGACGTTCGCCGCGGGGAGCGGCTGCTCGACGCCGGCTGCGGCGAGGGTCGACACTGCTTCGGCGCGCTCGAGAAGGGTGCCGACGTCGTCGGGCTCGACCTCGACTACCCGTCGCTGCGCGCGGCCGCGGGGGGCCTTCGCAACCGCGGCGAAGCGCTGGGCCAGATGGGAGCCATGCTCCAGGGCAACACCTTCCACCTACCATTTGCCGACGACAGCTTCGACAAGGTGATCTGCTCCGAGGTGATGGAGCACGTCCACGACTACACGGGGGCTGCGCGCGAACTCGCCCGCGTGACCAAGCCCGGCGGCCTCGCTGCCATCACGATCCCCACGACCACGAGCGAGCACCTCTACCTCCGGGTCGGCGATGACTACTTCGAATCGCCCGGCGGACACATCCGCATCTTCCGACCGCGACAACTCGCGGAGGGTCTGGCGCGGGTCGGGTTCGCGACCGTCGGCGTCGGCTTCGCCCATGCGCTCCACACGCCCTACTGGGTGCTGCGGTCGATCGCCGGGCTCCCGAAGGCCGACGAGAGCGCGCTGGTCCGGGCCTACCGCCTGTTCCTGATCCGGGCGACGGCCTCGCCTGCGCTGACCTGGCTCGAGAATGCGCTCAACTACGTCTGCCCGAAGAGCGTGATCCTCTACGCGGAGCTGCGCGCGACGCCTCGGACCGCATAATGGACCGCCCGCTGCGCATCGCCTTCGTCGCCTACCGCGGCAACATGCGTTGCGGGGGACAGGGCGTGTATCTGTGGTTCCTGGCCCGCGAGCTTGCGCGCCTGGGACACGAGGTCGACGTCTGGGTGGGCCCGCCCTACCCCGACCCGATGCCCTTCGCGCGGCGGGTCACCCAGCTCCCGAACCAGCAGTACTGGGCGGGCTGGTTCTCGAAAGACCGAAAAGCGCTGATCCCGGACCCGCCGCTCCGCATCCTGCACCCGCTCGAGCTCTACGAACTCGGCGCCAGCTATCTCGGTTTCCTGCCCGAGCCGTTCGCCTTCAGCTTTCGTGCCCTGCGCTCCGTCTCGAGTGCGCTGCGCGCCGGTGGGCGCTACGACCTGATCCACGACGTCCAGTGCCTGGGCTGGGGACTGCTCGGCCTGCGCGCGCTCGGCCTGCCGCTCGTCACGACCGTGCACCATCCGCTCACGGTCGATCGCCGCACATCGTTCCTGCGCGATCGCAACTTCCGCGAGGCGATCGGGACGATGGCGTTCTACCCGGTGGGCATGCAGTCCTTCGTCGCGCGCCGGGCGGACCGGCTCTTCACTTCGTCGGCCGTGAGCGCCAAGCAGATCGAGGCCGACTTCGGCGTGAACCCCGAACGCATCCGCATGGTCGCGAACGGGGTGGACACCGAACTCTTCTCGCCCGACCGCGACGTCGAACGCAGCGATCACGAGGTGCTGTGCGTGGGCCGCGCGTCGGACCCGAACAAGGGCGTCGTCACCCTCGTCGAGGCGATCGCGAAGCTGCCCGCGTCGACCCGCCTCACCCTGGTCGACGACGATCACCCGGACAACGGGGCGCGAAAGCGGGCGAAGGAACTCGGCATCGCCGACCGCGTGGACATCGTCGGGCGCGTCCCGGTCGATACCCTGGTGCACCTCTATCGCCGTGCGACGGTCGTAGCGGTGCCATCGCTCTTCGAGGGCTTCGGGCTACCAGCCGCCGAAGCCATGGCGTGCGAGACGCCCGTGGTTGCCTCCGCCGCGGGCGCCCTGCCCGAAGTCGTCAACACCGGTGGCGGAGGCCTGCTGGTGGAGCCGGGCTCGGCCGATGCGCTGGCCGCCGGGCTCTCCCAGCTGCTGTCCCAACCCGCTGCGCGACGCGAACTCGGCGTACTCGGACGCAAGGGTGTGCTCGCGGCCTACGCCTGGCCGCGGGTCGCCGAGCACACCGCCGAGGTCTACGCCGAGGTGCTCGCCGAACGCGGCCGGCCGACCAACAGCACGACGTCGGCACCGCGGGGCCACTGACGCGCGAGGGCGTCGGCGCCGCGCAGCGCGAGATCAGCGAGCTTCTCGGGCCACGCGGTGACCCACCGCGACCAACGCGGGTAGCCCCAACCGAGCGAGATGCCCTCGACCCGCTCGAGGGTCAGCCATTCGCCCGCCTGTTCTCGCATCAGGTCGAGTTCGTAGCGGGTGAAGTGATCGTGGGGCACGTCGTAGTGTCGACGACCGCGCGGCAGCGCGGTGCCGCGCCAGCGTTCCGCGAACCAGTCGCCGGCGCGCGCGATGCGGCAGGCCAGCGAATCGAAGTTCGCGATCGTGAGCACGACGCGGCCGTCCGGACGGGTCACGCGCGCCATCTCGCGGATCGCGCGGCGCGGGGTGTCGAAGTGGTCGATCGCGCCCTTGCAGAAGACGGCGTCGAAGCTGTCGTCCGCGAACGGCAGGCCGTCCGCCCAGCCCCGGACCTGGGTGGGCGTCGGGCCGTCGTGCTCCTCGTCCTGGAGCCGCGCCAGCGCCGCCATGCGACCGGAAGGCTCGGCTGCCACGACGAGCCCGCCCCGCCCAGCGAGCGCGCGCGCGTCCTGGCCGAAGCCGCTCGCGACGTCCAGCACCCGGCGACCCGGCCCGGCGCCCGTCGCATCGAGGGTCCGGGTGGTCATGTGCTCGAAGAGGTAGTCGCTGTCGCGGGTGGTCGCGGTCGGGATCACGTCCCGCATGTCCCGATCGAGGTCGACGACGCGCATGGCGGCGGAGCCTAGCGCGGGCGTTCCCCGCTGGGGACGGGACGGCTATCTTGCCGCTGACCCCACTCGCCCCCCGTCGGCCGCCCGCCACGCAGGCTGGGCCGACGTTCGAAACGGTATCCTGAAACCGCATGGCGGAAGGGATCGCGACCCTCGACGCGCGCACGCGCCCGGATTCCCCGGAGGAAGCCTCCCGAGGCTTCGACCGGCTCTCGTCGTTCCGCGTGACGATCGCGGCGATCTTCGCCTTCATGCTCTTCTACATCCTGAGCGTGGAAGGGCTCGAGGCCGTGCTCGACACCCAGTTCCGCGCCCAGATCACCGAGGCCACGCGGGTCAGCCCGAGCCAAGGGCCGATCGTCACCCAGATCCAGAATCGGGTCTCGGATGTCGTGCAGGAGTCGCCCTGGGTCCGGTACGGCGGGATCCGGGTCAACGTGACCGTGCTCGGTGCCGACGGCCTGACGCCGCTCTACGTCGGCGGGGGCAAGGTCGTCCCGCCGCCTCCCGCCCGCAGCCTCGACGCGGCCATGCGCGAGGCACTCGAGCTGCTCCCCGCGATCTCCGACGTCTTCGTCTCGGTGCCCCACGGCTCTTTCCTGTCGATCGGCCTCTTCATCGGATACGGCACGATCCTCTTACAGGGCCTGTTCCTCTACAACCGCCGCGTGGCCCGCCTCGAACGCGAGCGCCTCGACGTAGCCATGTCGGCCCGCGCGTTCTCCGCCGAACGGGCGCGATCGATCGAAGCCGAGCTCTCGAAGGTCCGCGAGCGCCTCGGCGAAGTCGAACCGACCGAGCGCGCCCAGTCGCGTGAGATCGACGAACTCGAACGCGAGCGCGCCGAGCTGCGCGCAAAGCTGCGCGACCTGGGCGAGCGCGAGTCGGAGCTGCGCGCCACGGCCTCGCGCACCCACGAGCTGGAAGAGGAGCGGCAGACCCTCGAAGACCTGCTCGACGAAGCGCTGGACGATGTAGCGGTCAAGGAAGAGGAGATCAGCACGCTCCAGGACCGGCTGAAGACGGCCGACCGCAAACAGGGCGCACGCGAGAAGGGGCGCACCCGCGAGGCCGACCGCCTCGCGAAGCGCCTGCGCACGCTCTACAAGAATCTCCAGGTCGACGAACGCGCGGTGTCGGACCTCACCTCTCTCGGTGACGAGTCGCTCAAACTCCGCGCCGAAGAGCTGCTCAAGCGACTCGACGATGATCCCGAGTCGGCCGCCGTGCGCCGCAAGGTCGGTGGCCTGCCGCCGCAGCTCTCCATCTTCGAGTTGGGCTTCGCCGGGAAGGGCCGCATCTACTACACGCGGCGCGAGCCGTCGGGCTTCCGGGTGCTGTTGGTGGGCGGCAAGGCCACCCAGAAACAGGACCTCGAGTATCTGAGCCGGCTGGCGCTCTGATCCAGTCGAACGCGGATCAGCCGCCCATCGCCTTGCGCAGGGCCAACTTCAGGTCGGCGTCGTCCCAGGGTTTCGAGAGCACCGCCTGCACCCCGACCCGTTCGAGATCAGCCGGGGCGATCTCTTCGTTCCACCCGGTGATGATCATGCGGGCGGCGTCGGGCTGGAGTCGCGCCACCTCCACGAGCAGCTGCAGGCCCGTCATGCCGGGCATCTTGTAGTCCGAGAGCACCGCGTCGAGGCGGGTCGTTTCCACGACGGCGAGGGCCTCGGCGGCCGTCTCGGCGAGGTGGATCTCGTAGCCCTCCCGGCGCAGCGCGCGTCGCAGCGCCGACAGGATGCGCGACTCGTCGTCCACCAGCAGCAACTGCGGCTTGCGGTCGTCGCTCACGCGGGCTCGCTACCGATCGTCTCGCGCAAGAGCGGCAAGCGCAGGCGGAAGGTGGTGCCCTCGCCCGGCGTGCTCTCGACACCGAGGGTGCCACCATGACGTCGCACGATGCTGAAGGACGTGGAGAGACCGAGCCCCGTCCCCGCGCCGACCTTCTTGGTGGTGAAGAACGGATCGAAGATGCGGTCCAGGTTCTCGGCGGCGATCCCGACGCCGCTGTCGCGCACCGATACCTCCACGCCCCCGTCATGCGCGCGGGTGCGCAGCACGACCGAGCCAAGCTCGCCCGAATCGCCGACGACATCCTCGATCGCTTGATAGGCGTTCACGAGGAGGTTCATGAAGACCTGCTTGAGCTGCATCGGGTAGCAGGGCACCGGGGGCAGCTCGCCGTATTCGCGCTCGAGCACCACCAGGTGCTTCATCATCGGCCAGACGATGTTCGCCGTCGCCTCGAGACAGGCGTTGAGATCCGCGAGCACGCGTTCGCCCGTGTCCTGGTGCGAGAAATCGCGGAGATCCTGGACGATGTGGCGGATTCGCTCCGAACCCTCCTGGGACTCGCGAATCGCCTTCGCGAGGTCCTGGAGCAGGAACGGCACGTCGACATCGGCCGCGGTCTCGCCCAACTCCTCGGCGGCCTGGCGAATCGCCGGCAGATCCTCGGTGTCCACCGCCTTCTGCAGCCCCTCGGTCCGCGACCACACCTGACGCAGGTCGGTCACGTACTCGGTCATCTGGAAGAGGTTGGCGTGGATGAAGCCCATCGGATTGTTGATCTCGTGGGCGACGCCCGCGGCGAGCTGTCCGATCGACGCCATCTTCTCGGTCTGCAGGACGTGGGCGCGCCACTCCTGCGCCTCGCTCTGATCCTGGAAGACCACGACCGCGCCTTGCACGTCACCCGCGTCTCCCTGGACCGGCCCCCAGGAAAGACTCACCGGGATCGAACGCCCCTCACGTCCGCGCAGCTGGGTATCGAAGCCGCGGGCGCTCGGTTCGGGATGGGCCGCGAGCGCCTTCGCGTCTTCCGCGTCGACCACCCAGTCCAGGAAGCGCTGGCCACGCAGGAGCTCGGCCGACTCGCCGAGGATCTGCTCGGCTCCGCTGTTCGCGAAGCGAATCGCCCCACGCCCATCGACCACCACCAGCGCGCTGCCCAGATGACGCAGGATCCCGTCGGCCCCCGCGTCGACGCGCTCAGGCGCGGCCTGGCGAAGCGACGCGAGCCGCTCCCATTGCTCGCGCGCGGCGTGCCGTAGCGACGCGAAACCGCGATCGGCAATCACGCATTCGTTCGCGCCGCGCCGGAACCAGGCCAGCGTCTCCGGGTCTGCCGGCTGGGCCTGGACCACCAACAAGCCGACGCCACTCGTGCGCAAGCGGGCGACGATCTCCTCGGCATCGCGTCCCAGCGCTTCGTCGACCACCACCAGATCGACGGGAACGCGACGACAGTGTTCGATACAGCCAGCCAGGTCATGGACCCAGGCCAGCGAGCCATCGCGCGCGAGGGGCGTGAGCGCCTCGGCGATCGGCGGCGTCCCGGCCGCCGCAGGCGTCGCCACCAGCAGGTGGGCTCCCGATTCCGCGCGTTCGCGCGGGACGCCGAGCGGACCTTCCCCGCTCATCCCCGCCTCTCCATGGCATACCCCCGGCGCCAGGCGAAGCCCTGGCGTCGCACGAGGGGGGGAGCCGGAACGGTACCGCCAGAGACCCGATTCCGCATGTGGAATCGGGGACCTAGCGCCGCCCCAGTCCGTGCGCCGCGAGCTTGCGGTAGAAGGTGCTGCGTCCCACGCCCAGCAGTCGCGCCGCCTGGCTCGCGTCGCCCTCGGCCTCGGCCAGCGCCCGTTCCAGGGCGGCCTGCTCGTACGCCGTCAGGCTGAGGGGCAGCTTCACCAGATCCGGGGCTCCCGTGCGGCGGGAGCGCCGCTCGGCCGGCAGGTCTGCCACGCGCAGGCGCGGACCCGGGGCGAGCGCCATCGCCGACTCGATCACATTCTCGAGTTCGCGCACGTTGCCGGGCCACTCCGCCTCGCAGAGCACGGCCAGCGCATCGTCGTCGATGCCTTCGATCGGCAGATCGGGCCGCGCGTACTTCGCGATGAAGTGTTGGATCAGCAGCGGGATGTCCTCGGGCCGCTCGCGCAGCGGTGGAATCTCGATGCGCACCACGTTCAGGCGATAGAACAGGTCCGCGCGGAATCCGCCCTCCTCCACCATCTGCTCGAGGTCGCGATGGGTGGCCGTCACGATCCGCAGATCCACCGAGACGGAATCCCCGGACCCGACCGGTCGTACTTCCTTCTCCTGGATCGCGCGCAGGAGCTTCGCCTGTACCAGCGGCGGAATCTCCCCGATCTCGTCGAGGAAGAGCGTGCCGCCCGCCGCAACCCGGAAGAGCCCCGGTGAACCCGTCGCACCGGTGAACGCGCCCTTCTCGTGACCGAAGAGTTCGCTCTCGATGATCGACTCGGGCAAGGCGCCGCAGTCGACGGGAACGAAGCGCGCCTGCGCCCTCGGGCTCGCCGCGTGAATCGCGCGCGCCACCAGCTCCTTGCCGGTACCGCTCTCTCCGCGGATCAGGACATGACTCTCGTTGTGGCGCAGGCTGGCGATGGTGCGGGACAGCGCGCGCATGCGGGGTGACGTTCCGATCAAGGACGGGGTCGACTGGCGGTCGCGCAGCTCGTCCTCGAGCTGCTGGTTGCGCCGCAGCAGCCGTCGCCGCTCGACCGCCCGCTGCACGGTGGTGCGCACGCGATGCGGGTCGAAGGGCTTCGCCACGTAGTCGAACGCCCCGCGCCGAATGCAGCCGACCGCGCTCTCGATGCTGGCGTTGCCGGTGATCACGATGACTTCGAGCTCGGGACGCTCGAGCTTCAGGCGATCCAGGACCTCCAGACCGCTGTCGCGGCCCAGGCCCAGATCGAGGAGGACGACGTCGAGGTCCGGGTCCGCGAGCCGCGCCTCGGCCTCGGCCACGGATTCGGCGAGCCACGACTCGTGGCCCTCCTCGTCCAGGATCCGCCGCAGCGAACGCAGCAGCAGGGGCTCGTCGTCGATCAGGAGGATGCGCCCCGGCAGCTCCTCGGAATCGGGAACCTCGCGGCCGGCACGCGAGAGGAGGCTCGACATGGGAGCGCTATCGGTGCCGGAGCCGCCGGTCTTGAATCCGAGACTCGGGAATCGGCCACCGCTTGATGGGCCGTAGACGCCTGTCTACACTTGGGTTTCCCCCCTCCGCGTGGCGGAGGAGCCCACCCTGGCCAAGTCGCATGTCCTCGTCGTCGATGACGAGGAGTTCTACCGCAGTGCTCTCGCGCGCATCCTCGGACGCGCCGGCCACGAAGTCTTCGAAGCCGGCGACGCGAAGGAAGGCCTTGCCCGCGTCACCCAGGGCGGCATCGATCTGGTGGTCGCGGACATCCGCATGCCCGGGATCAACGGCCTGGAGTTCGTGCGCCAGGTCCACGAGCTCGAACCCGACCTGCCCTGCATCGTGGTGACGGGCTTCGGGAGCCCGGAGAGCTCGGTGGAAGCCCTGCGCGCCGGCGCCTTCTGGTATCTCGAGAAGCCCTTCGACCAGGGGCATCTCGACGTCGTACGGCGCCTCGTGGAGCAGGCCATCGAGCACGGTCGCCTCAAGGCGGAGAACCGCGCCCTCCAGAGCGAGCTACGGGCGAAGTACCGTTTCGAGAACATCGTGGGACACAGCGGTGCCCTGCGGAGCGTCCTCGACATCGTGGCGAAGGTGGCGCCGACCGACAGCACCGTGCTGGTGACCGGCGAGAGCGGCACCGGCAAAGAGCTGATCGCCCGCGCCATCCACTACAACAGCAAACGCGCGGACCGGAACCTCGTGACCGTGAACTGCGGTGCGATTCCCGAGGAGCTCCTGGAATCCGAACTCTTCGGCCATCTGAAGGGCGCCTTCACCAACGCCGTCGCCGATCGTGAGGGCCGTTTCGCGCGCGCCCACGGCGGCACGATCTTCCTCGACGAGATTGGCGACATGAGCCCGAACCTCCAGGTGAAGCTCCTGCGCGTGCTCCAGGAGCGCACCTTCGAACCGGTCGGCTCCTCGAAGACCGAGACCGTCAACGTCCGCGTGATCGCCGCGACCAATCAGAAGCTGGAAGAGGCGATCCAGGACGGCCGCTTCCGCGAAGATCTCTACTTCCGCCTGAACGTGGTGCCGATCGAGGTCCCGCCCCTGCGACGCCGGCGCGAGGACATCCCGCTCCTGGTGCAGCACTTCCTCGACGTGCTCAATCAGGACCGCGGCACCCGCGTCGATTCGGTCGCGGACAACGCCATGCACCTGCTCTCCCACTACGGCTGGCCCGGCAACGTGCGCGAGCTCGAGAACGTGGTCGAGCGCCTGACCGTGATGCGCGACGAAGGCGAGATCCAGGTGGACGACCTGCCCGACGCCTTCCGCCGCGCTCCGGCGCCGGACGCCGACGCCGGGAGCGCACAGAGTGGCTCGCTGAAGGATCGTGTCTCCGCCTTCGAGCGTCAGCTGATCATCGACGCCCTCGAAAAGACGGGCTGGAACAAAGCCGCCGCGGCCAAGCTGTTGGGGATGAACCGCACCACCTTGATCGAGAAGATCAAGAAGTACGGCATCGAGGCCGATTAGACCGGCACAGGCCGAAAGGCCCTCTGGCTCGGGCGGACGGCCCGGCCCCCCACAGCCGTCAAGAAATCCCGCACCGCTCCGGTGAGGCGTCAGCCTCCCGACAGGGGACGTCTCCCCTGCCGCCCGCGGTGGCAGTCCTGACGTGCACCTCGCTGCGTATCACGAGCACGCAGCGGCATGCGAAAAGTCCAACGATCTCGCAGGACTGGCGAGGGGCCTTCGCATCGACGAGGGGAAAGAACCCCTCCCCTGGCCGCCGCTTCCGCTCTCCCCGGAAGACTTGGCACAGCCCGTGCTTTGTCCCTGCGTCAGCGCGCAAGGGGGCGGCAGGGGTGTCGCCGAACCACTTGCGGAAGCCAACAGGGAGACTCGAATGGAAACGCTCCTCCGCGAGGCGAAGGAGAAGCACGACGCGATCCCGGCGAACTTGAAGGAACAGATCGTCCTCGAGCACACGCCGCTGATCCGATACATCGTGAATCGCATCGCCGTCCGGCTGCCGTCGCACATCGACCTGGACGATTTGCACAACACCGGCGTCATTGGCCTGATGGACGCGATCGAAAAGTACGATCCCGAGAAGAACTGCAAGTTCAAGACGTATGCGGAGTTCCGCATCAAGGGCGCCATCCTCGACCAGCTGCGATCGCTGGACTGGGTGCCGCGCAGCGTCCGACAGAAGAGCCGCCGGCTCGAGCGCGCCTACGGCGAGGTGGAACAGCGCCTCGGCCGCACCGCGAGCGAAGAAGAAGTGGCGGACTCGCTCGGTCTGCAGATCGAGAAGTTCCACGAGCTCCTGAACCAGGTGCGCGGCATCTCGCTGGTGAACCTCGAAGAGATTCGCGGCACCAACTCGGATGGCGAGCGCGCCGGCACCTTCGCCGACATCGTCGAGGACGTGAACTCGGAGAACGCTTTCGCGTCTCTGAAGCTCACCGAGACGAAGCACGTCATCGCGGAGACGATCGCGAGCCTGCCCGAGAAGGAGCGCCTCGTGATCTCGCTCTACTACTACGAAGATCTCAACATGAAAGAGATCGGCGGGATCCTCGGCATCACCGAATCGCGGGTGTGCCAGATCCACACGAAGAGCGTGCTGCGCCTCCGGGCGAAGCTGAAGAGCATGCTCGACCGCTAGCGAGTCCGCAGTGGCCTCGGCCTCTGTTGCGCCCGATACCGGATCAGGCAACCGGTATCGGGCGCCTCCATGTGAGGCGCCGCTTCGCGGCCTCGGACTGCAGGAGCGCGGGATTCAGTCCGCCGTTCCCGGATCGTCACAGCGCACGAGCGCCACTGTGATGTTGTCCTCGCCGCCCCGTTCGTTGGCCAGGCCCACCAGCGAAACGCAGTTCTGATCGAGGTCGTCGCTCGCCGATGCGAATTCGGCAATCTCGTCGTCGCTCACGTGGTTGGTGAGCCCATCGGAGCAGAGCACGACCGTGTCTCCTTCGGTCGCGGTCAGCTCCGCCAGATCGGCCTCGACTTCCCGCCGGACGCCGAGCGCCCGCGTCAGCACGTGTCGGTGCGGGTGTCCCTTCGCGTCCTCGGCCGACAGCTCCTTGCGCCGCACGAGCTCGGCGACGAGCGAGTGGTCGTCGGTCAGCTGGCGAATCTTGCCCGCGCGCACCAGGTACGCGCGGCTGTCCCCGACGTGCGCCAGGGCCAGGCGGCCGTCGCCCGCGAGCAGCGCCACGAGCGTCGTGCCCATCCCCTTCACTTCGGGTTTCTGCTGTGCTGTCGAGTAGATGTGATGATTTGCGAAGGCAACGCAATAGCGGAGCTTCTCGGTCAGCTCGGCGTCGCGTTCGGCCACCGTCTGGAAGGCCTCCACCGTGCCGTTGGCAGCGAGCTGGCTCGCCAGCTGTCCCGCGACGTGGCCCCCCATCCCGTCTGCCACCAGGTACAGCCCCAGCGCAGGCGCCAGCGCGAAGGCGTCCTCGTTGGCCGCGCGACGCAAGCCGACATCGGAGCGTGCGGCAGCTCGGAGCTTCATGGGGTGCGGCTGGACCTCGACACTTCCCCCGGGGCCGAACGGGCGCCGGGCTCTCGGCTGCATCGGAGTCCGGAGGCGTGGGCTTGACTGCGGTCGGGTCGGAAGCGTCGAATCTGCGGGCGCTTCACTCGGAAAAAGCCTTCAATGCGGACGTTCCGTCGTCGATACGCTAGATCGAGGCATTGCCGGCGTGCCCTGCGCACGCGATGGGGGAGACCATGCCCAAGACCCTGCTCCTCGCCGACGATAGTGTCACGATCCAGAAGGTCGTTGGCATCAGCTTCGCGAGCGAAGATATCGAGATCACCACGGTCGACAACGGGGACGACGCCGTCGCCAAAGCCCGTGAAATGAACCCGGACGTCATCCTGGCGGATGTCGTGATGCCGGGACTCAACGGCTACGAGGTCTGCGAAACGCTCAAGGCGGATCCGCAGCTCTCGCACGTGCCGATCCTGTTGTTGACCGGGACCTTCGAAGCCTTCGACGAAGCCCGCGCGAACAGCGCGGGGGCTGCGGGCCACGTGGCCAAGCCCTTCGAAGCGCAGACCCTGGTGGACCGCGTGAAAACGCTGCTCGAAGCCACGCCCGCCGCGGCGACGCCGCCGCCGGTTGCCACGCCGGAGCCCGTCGCCTCGGAAGCGATCTCCACCCCGGAGCCGGCGGCGACCCGCGTGGAGCCGATGCCCGCCTCGACCGTGTCGGGCGACAGCGCCTTCGACTTCTTCAACGACGAGCCCGCCGCACCGGCCACTCCGACGCCGGAGCCGCCGGTCGCGGACACCGACGTGGAAGTGCTCGGTTTCGCCGCCCAGGACGCCGCGTTCGCGTTCGGCGACGAAGATCTCGGCAACGCCACGACGGCGCCGGACGAGACCGTCGCCTTCATGCCCGACACGCCGCCGCCCCCGCCGCGCGAGGAGGCACCGATCGTCGACCCCGGCTTCGCGAGCGATGCGATCGCGGCACCGGTCGACCACGCCGACCTCGCCCAGGCCACCCAGCTGGACCCGAGCGGCGCATCGGACTACGACGTGTCCTCCTCGGACCTCTCGCACCTGACGGAGAACGCCAACCCGGCGGCCACCCAGGTGTACTTCGGCGACGACGCGCCCCCGGCCCCGCCGTCCCTCTCCTTCGACGCTCCGTCCGAGAGCGAGGCGCCCGCCTTCGAACCGCCGCCCGCCGAGACCCCCGGGTTCGAGACGCCTTCGCTGCCGCCCGACCCGGTTCTGGGCATGCTCCAGAGTGAGCCCGTCGATGCCGCCTCACCGGGCGAAGAGCCGCTGCTCGAAGCGGAGCCGCTCCCCGCGGTGGATGCCGACGACGCCAGCCCCTGGCCGCCCGAGCCCGAGGTCACCGCGGCGCCGACCCCGATGCCTACCGAAGTCCAAGCGATGCCCACCGAGGTGGACGCGATCCCCGCGCTGGAAGTCGACGCGGCGCCGATCGAGGACAGCGTCCCGGCCCTGTCGCCGGCGATGCGCGAAGAGCTCAGCGCCACGCTCGAGAAGGTCGCCTGGGATGCGTTCGGCCAGGTGACCGAGAAGATCGTGCGCGAGTCGATCGAGCGCATCGAGAAGGTCGCCTGGGAAGTCGTCCCGAAGCTCGCCGAGACCCTCATCCAGGAGGAGATCCGGCGGCTCAAGGGCGAAGACCGCTAGCCCGGAGCGTGCCGCTTCCGGCAGCGCGGCGCGCGGGGACGAAGTAGTCTAAGCGCGTGCTCGGCCCCGTGGACCTGCCTCCCTATCGGTCCTGGCGCGCGCTGGTCCAGCTCGCCCTCGACGAAGACCTGGGCCCGGGCGACGTGACCACCGCGCTGGTCACTGGCCCCGAGGATCCGGGCGTCGGCGTGATCGAGGCGCGTCAGGAGCTCTGCGTGTGCGGCCTGCCGATCGCGGCTGCGGTGTTCCGCGAACTCGACCCGGGCCTCACCTTCGAGCCCGTGGTGCGCGACGGCGATCGCGTACAGCCCGGTGAACCGCTGGCGCGACTCCACGGCTCGCTGCGCTCGATCCTGATCGGGGAGCGCCCGGCCCTCAACTTCATGATGCGCCTGTGTGGCATCGCCACCGAAACCCAGCGCTACGTCGACGCGGTGGCGGGTACGGGCACCGAGATCGTCGATACGCGCAAGACGCTCCCGGGTTGGCGCGTCCTCGACAAGTACGCGACCGCGGTCGGCGGCGGACGCAACCACCGCGTCGGCCTCTTCGACGGCATCCTGCTGAAGGACAACCACCTGGCGCTCGCCGGAGGCGTCGAAGCCGCGCTGAAGGCCGCCCTCGCACACGCGCCCGCTGGACTGCGCGTCCAGGTGGAGGTCGAGAGCGAAGCCGACGCCATCGCGGCCGTCGATGCAGGCGCCGACTTCCTGCTGCTCGACAACTGCGATCCGCCGACGATGCGTTCCATCGTCGATCGCCTGGGCAAGACGGCGCTGCTCGAAGCCAGCGGCGGCGTCACCCTCGCGAACGTGCGCAGCGTCGCCGAGACCGGCGTGCACCGCATCTCGATCGGCGCCCTCACCCACTCGGCGCCGGCCGCTGACGTCGCACTGGAACTCGAAGGAGCGGGAGCGACCGGCGGAGGGGTCACGCGTTGAGCGCCGGGCCGGCACGGGTACTCGACGCGCTGCGCAGCGCAGCGGGACGTCCCCTGACCGGCGTGGCGCTCTCCGAATCCCACGGCGTCTCCCGTACCCAGATCTGGAAGGACGTCGAGACCCTGCGCGCGCGGGGCTACCAGATCGATGCCGAGCCCGGGGGTGGCTACCGGCTCGTCGCGGCGCCGGATCGGCTCTACCCCGAGGAGCTGCGGCGCGGTCTCGAAACGCGCTGGATGGCCTGCGAGATCCACCATCTCGATGAGACCGATTCCACGAATCGCGTCGCGCTGGAGCTCGCGCGCGACGGTGCCCCGCACGGCGCGACCGTGGTGGCAGAGGGCCAGACCGCGGGCCGTGGGCGTCTGGGCCGCTCCTTCTACTCGCCTCCCTACCTGAATCTCTACTCGTCGACGATCCTGCGCCCCGCCCTCGACATCACCCAGGCGCCGGCCTGGATCCTGGCCTCGGCGGTCGCCGTCGCTGAGGCGATCAGCGAGACCCTGGAGGCCCCGGACGCGGTCGAGATCAAGTGGCCGAACGATGTCCTCGTGAACGGCCGCAAGAGCTCGGGGATCCTGATGGAGCTCGGCGCCGAGGCCACCCGGATCGCCTTCCTGGTGCTCGGAATCGGCGTGAACCTCAACGTGGATCCCGGCGATTTTCCAACGGAGTTCCGGGCGACAGCGACCAGTCTTGCCGCCGAGCGCGGGGCCCCGATCGACCGCGCCGCCTTCGCCCGGACCCTCTACGGATGGCTCGAAAAGGTGCTGGATGCCTGCGCCGTCGAGGGATTCCGTGGGATACTGCCCCGGTTCGAAGCGCGTTTCCGGATGCGAGGCCGCGAGGTCGGCGTCCGTGAGCAAGATGGCAAAGAGCACCGGGGCCGCGTCCACGGGATCGACACCGATGGGGCGCTGCTCTTGGAACTCGCAGGAGGATCTGTGGCTCGGTTCGTGGCCGGCGACGTCACCGTCGCGAAGGAGACGGCGTGACGCTGCTCGTGGTCGACATCGGCAACACCAACGTCTCGCTCGGACTGTTCGACTACGGCCCCAGCGACGATGGTGCCGTACAGGGCACCCTGTCCCAGCACTGGCGGATCGGGACCCATCGCGAGCACACCTCGGACGAAGTCGGCCTGGTGCTCCACAACCTCTTCACCCAGTCCGAGCGCAACCTGCGCGAGGTGAAGGACGTCATCATCTCGAGCGTCGTCCCTCCCCTGCTCCCGATCTTCGAACGCGTGTCGACGAAGCTCTTCGACAGGCCTCCGCTGATCGTCGGGCCCGGCATCCGTACGGGCATGCCCGTGCGCTACGAGAACCCGCGCGAGGTCGGTGCGGACCGCATCGTCAACGCGCTGGCCGCCTACCAGATGTTCGGCGGCCCGGTGGTCGCCGTCGATTTCGGTACGGCCACCACCTTCGACTGCGTCTCCGAAGGGGGCGAGTACCTCGGTGGCGTCATCTTTCCGGGGATCCACACGTCGATGGAAGCCCTGTTCGAGCGCGCGTCGATGCTGCATCGGGTGGAGATCGCGCGCCCGCGTTCGGTGATCGGAAAGACGACGACGGCAGCCCTTCAGTCGGGCCTGCTCTACGGCACGGCCGGTGTCGTCGACGCGATGATCGATCGCATCCGCGAAGAACTCGGGCCGGCTCGGGTCGTAGCGACGGGAGGCCTGGCGGGCCGCGTCGCCGCCGAGAGCAAGGCCATCGAGAAGGTGGAGCCGTTCCTCACACTCGAGGGGCTGCGCATCATCTACGAGAAGAATCGACCGCCGGGGAGCGACTGACCCCGAACGAGGCGAGCCGACCGAAAAGGAGAATCCGGTGAAGGACGTGAAAGTCAGCGACACCCACAATTTCGCGATCGTGGGTCACTCGGGAGATGGCAAGACGTCACTGGGGGAAGCCCTCCTCCACGGCGCCGGTGCCACCGAAACGCTCGGCAGCGTCGCCGAAGGCAGCTCGGTCCTGAACCATCTCCCCGAGGAGAAAGAGCGGCAGACGACGATCACCTCGTCGATCTACAGCTACCAGGCCGGCGACAAGGCCTTCACCCTCGTCGATACCCCAGGCGATTCGAACTTCCAGGCCGACGGCCAGATCCTGCTCCAAAGCCTGGACGGTGCGGTGCTCCTCGTATCCGGGGTCGATGGCGCGAAGGTCGGCACCGACCGGATGTTCCGCTTCTGCCGCGAGCGGAACCTTCCGCTGGTGGCCTACGTGAACGGGCTCGACCGAGAGCGCTCCTCCTTCGAAGAAGCGGTGGCATCGCTCGAAGCGATGGAGGCGAAGCCCGTCCCCCTCACCCTGCCGATCGGCGCCGAGAGCGCGCTCTCCGGCGTCGTGGACCTGCTGGCCGGAAAGGCGATCACGCCGGGCGGTGAGGCGGAGATTCCGGCCGAGCTCGCCGAAGCAGCCGCTTCTGCGCGCGAGGAACTCGTCGAGAACGTGGCCGAGTGCGACGACCTGCTCCTCGAGCGCTACCTCGAAGAAGGCGAGCTGACACCCGAGGAGATCCAGCAGGCCCTGGTCACCGGGGCGCGCTCGGGCCAGATCCTGCCCGTGCTGTGTGGCTCGGCCACGGGCCAGATCGGCGTGGGGCCCCTCCTGCAGGCCATCGCCGAGATCCTGCCGTCGGCCGCCGATCGCGTCGAGAGCTTCGCCAGCCGCGACGGCGAGCCCCTGGACCCGGACCCGGACACCCACTTCACCGCCCAGGTTGTGAAGACCAGCATCGACCGCTACGCCGGCACGCTGTCGATCTTCCGGGTCGTGAGCGGGCGGATCCACCCGGACACACCCGTCCTGGACACCACCCGCGAGAGCAAGGAGCGCTTCGGAAAGCTCTTCCTGATGCAGGGCGACCAGCACATCGAGGTGCCCGAAGCCGGCCCCGGCGATCTGGTGGCCGTGGCCAAGCTGAAGAACGTCCACACGGGCGACGCCCTCACCGCCGAGAAGGGGGGCGTGGCACTGCCCGCCCTGAACATTCCCCAGGGTGTCATTTCCTATGCCATCCAGGCGAAATCAAAGGGCGACGAGGATAAAGTTTTCAGCTCGCTCGGCCGACTCGTGGAGGAAGATCCGACGATTCAGCTCGGGCGCGATCCGGCCACGGGGGAATTCCTCCTCACCGGACGCGGCGAGCTCCACGTCCGGATGACGGTCAGCAAGCTCAAGCGGATGTTCGGCGTCGATGTCGACCTCAAGACGCCCAAGGTCCCCTACCGCGAGACGATCCGGAAGAAGGCCGAGAACGTCGAGGGGAAGCTCAAGAAGCAAAGCGGCGGGAAGGGGATGTTCGGAGTCTGCTACCTCACCATCGAGCCCCTGCCCCGCGGCGAAGGGATCGAGTTCGTCGACCAGATCGTCGGCGGCGCGATTCCGCGCAATCTGATCCCCGCGGTCGAGAAGGGGGTCGTCGAGAGCTCGGAAGCGGGCCCATTGGCCGGCTACCCGGTGGTCGACGTCCGCGTGCGCTGCATCGACGGCAAACACCACTCGGTCGACTCGAACGAGATGGCGTTCAAGCTAGCCGGGTCCTTCGGCTTCAAGAACGCCATCGAGGCCGCGTCGCCGACCCTGCTCGAGCCGGTGATGGACGTACACGTCTCGGTGCCGGATACCCACGTGGGCGACGTGATGGGTGACCTGTCGAGCCGCCGCGGTCGCGTCGGGACGGGAACGGCCCAGGGCGCATCCCAGGTGATCGAAGCACAGGTTCCGATGTCGGAGATGCTGGAATACGCGAGCGCGCTGACCAGCATCACCGGCGGACAGGGCGAGTTCCACATGGAGTTCTCCCACTACGACGAAGCCCCCGCCAACGTGCGGGACAAGGTGATCGCAGAAGCCCAGGCCGCGAAGAGCGAAGACTCCTAGTCGAAGCCGGCGACGTACGGCTTCGATCGGGAAGCGGGACCGGGTCCCGTGGAAAGAACGGAGCCGTGTCCGAAAAGCCGCCCCAGAAAGTCCGCCTCGAGCTCTCGGCCCAGGCCGCGAAGTACGCGCGCCGGGACGCCCCGCGCGAAGCGCGCCTGATGGCCGCCCGCGGCGCCCTGCCCTTGCAGCCCGTGGAGCTCGCGACCGTGCTCTTTGCGCTGATGCACGATCCGGATGCCGAGGTCAAGTCGAAGGCGCGCGACAGCCTCGAGAGCCTGCCGCCCCACGTGGTCGGCACGGTCGTCGAGCAACCGGCGCCGGCGCCCCTGCTCGACCACCTGGCGCGCTCGGCGCCCGAGGACGAGGAGCGGCTGGAGAAGATCGCGCTCAACGCCGCCACCGGCGACGCCACCGTCGCCTTCCTCGCCGGTCGCCCGTTCAAGAAGATCGTCGACATCGTCTCGAACAACCAGAAGCGGCTATTGCGCTACCCGCCGATCGTCGACGCCCTAGGCGACAACCCGCTGACGGGTCGCGCGGTGATCGACCGGATCCTCAGCTTCCTCGGCGTCGACTCGCGCGACGAGGAGGAGGAACAGGACGACGATTGGCTGGACGTCGAAGAAGACGTCGGGGACGAGGAGGCACAGGCGGCCCTCCAGGCCATCCTCGGCGACAGCTTCGCCTCGCTCACCCAGGATGGGGACGGCGAGATCGATCCCGACGAACTCGAGCAGGGCGGTAGCCTCTACTCGGTGATCCAGAACCTCTCGGTGTTCCAGAAGATCAAGCTCGCCCGGATGGGCAACAAGGAGGCGCGCAGTCTGCTGGTGCGCGACCGCAACAAGATCGTCGCGATGGCGGCGGTGACGAGCCCGAAGATCTCGGACACCGAGATGATCGCGATCGCCCAGTCGCGCAACGTCTGCGACGACGTGATCCGGGTCATCGCCCGCAACCGCGATGTCACCCGGAACTACCAGGTGAAGCACGCCCTCGCGACGAACCCGAAGACCCCCCAGGCGACCGCGATGCAGTTCGTGAACTATCTCCAGGACCGCGATCTGCGACAGCTCATGAAGAGCAAGGACGTGCCGACCGTCGTGGCCACCCACGCCCGCCGGATTCTCACGAGGAAAGGGAAACTCTGATGGCGAAAGTGCGACCCGAATCCAGCGAGGTCAACGCGCGCATCGTCTATTGGGGGATCGAGGGCGCGGGCAAGCGCACCAGTCTCCAGGGCGTCTACCGCAAGCTGCGCCCGGATCACCGCGGCGAGATGCGCGAGGTGCCGACCCGCATCGACCCCGGCGTCACCTACACGGTGCTCCCGATCGAGCTCGGCGACGTGGGCGGCATGCGCACGCGCATCGAGATGATCGCGATGCCGAGCGGCGCCGAGCACGCGCCCACCCGCAAGCAGCTCCTCGACGAGGTGGACGGCGTGGTGCTCGTGCTCGACTCCCAGGCCGAGCGCGCCGAGGAGAACCTCGCGAGTCTCGAAGAGCTCTCGAAGGCCCTGTCGGACTACGCGCGATCGATCGACGAGATCCCGCTGGTGGTCCAGTACAACAAGCGCGACCTCGTCGACGCCTTCGCGATCGAGGATCTCCACCGACGGCTCGGACTCGCCGGCGCGACCGTCTTCGAAGCCGTCGCCACCGATGGCACGGGTCTCTTGCAGGCCCTCTCCACGATTTCGAAGAAGGTCATCCGCTTCCTGCGCGAGCAGAGCATGAACGGCATTCCCGCGGCGGCGATGGCCGATCCCGCGGAAGCACCGGCTGCAGTTCCGGCCCAGGACCCGCGCGAGGCGATGGAGGAAGCCATCCTCGCCGAGGCCAACCACCCCGAGCTGCTGGAGGCGAACGAGGGTTCCGACGCCGCCGCCATCGCGCTCGAGGATCAGGCCTGGGGTGAGATGCCCGACGACCTCGACGCGCCGCTGGGCGCGCGCATCGGGGCGAACCTGTCGATCGTCTCGGTGGGCGAGGCCTCGCGGGCCGACGCGCGGAGCGTCCGGATCCCGCTCGTGCTCGGGGACGAAGACGGCGAAACGTCGAGCGTGGTCCTCACGATTCGACTCGATCCCCTGGTGGACGGAAACGAGCGCTGATGCGCAAGCGGATCGGCATCTTCGGAGCCACCGACGAGGCTCTCGCGCTGATCCCGCTCCTCGAGGGGAACGCCACGGTGGAGATCGTCACCGTGGTCGATCCGGACGCGCTCCGACTGCTGGAGCGCCTGCCCGAACTCGAGCCGAGCGTTGCCGCGACGCTCGAGAACACGCTCTGCCAGGATCCCGAGGAGCTGCTCGATCCCTCGCTGCACGCGGTGATCGACGCGTCCACCGGGACCCCGTTCAGCGAGCGCTTCCCGCAAGCCCTGGAACGCGAACTCCAGATCGTCTCGCCGCTGACCGCGCGACTGCTCTGGGGCCTCGGCGTCCCGCTCGAAGAGCGGAAGTCCGAGCTGCTCCAGGCCCTCCACGAGGTCGTCGACTCCTACAACCTGACCGTCGACGCCGACGCCCTCTTCGTCCGCATGCTCGAGATCGCCATCGGCGTGATCGGCGCGGACGGCGGTTCGCTGATGCTCCTGGATCCCGAGCAGCAGGCCCTATCGGTTCGCGTGGCGGTCGGACTGGAGCCCGAGCTGTGGCCGAAGATCCGCGTGCCGCTGGGCGAGGGCATCGCCGGGCGCGTCGCGGCCGAGGGTCGCTCGCTGCGTCTCCGCGGCAAAGCGGATCGTCACCGATTCCGGATCGTGCGCGAGCGACTCGACGTCGAATCGGCGCTGTCGGTGCCGCTGGTGCAGAGCGGCCGCATCCTCGGCGTCCTCAACCTCCACCACCGCACGCGCTCCGACGCGTTCAGTGAAGAGGACCTGGCGTTCACCGAAGAGTTGGCGCGCCTCGACGCCCAGATCATTCTGCGCTCTCAGGAGCACGCGGCCCTGCGCAGCCAGGCGGCGCGCTACGCCGCCGTGCGCGAAGTGGCGTCGATCATGGGAAGCTCGGGTCCCCTCTCGGACCGCCTGCGTCGTCTGTGTGCGTTCGTCGCCGAACGCGTGGGCGGCGGCATCGCCAACCTCTACCAGATGGATCCCGCCGAGGGCGGCCTGCGCCTCGCCGCGACCTCCCTCGCCGGCGGACACCTGGGCGGCGAGTACCGCGTCCAGGTCGGTCAGGGCATCGACGGCCGCGTGGCCGAGAACCGCAGCCCCGCCTTCCTGCGCCAGGCCGACGGCACCATCGACTACGCCGCCCTGCCCCTCGCCGTGGGCGACGCGATGGCCGGGGTGCTCTCGGTGCAATCGGGCTCGCCGGCGCCGCGCGGTCGCGCCGCCGAAGAAATGTTGCTCGAGATCGCCGCCAGCGCGGCGGAAGAGATCGTCCACGCCGAGCGCGAGGCCCGCATGACCGCGCGCGCGAACATGGCCAACGCCATCAACGAGGCCGGCGTGCGCATGATCGGCACTACGGATTCCTCGGAAGTGCTGCGCCTCGGCACCTCCTCGGCGGCCATGGTGCTCGAAGCCGACCACGCCGTCTTGCGCTTGCAGGACGCCGAGACGCGCCGCTACGTGATTCGCTCCTACTTCGGCTCGGCCGACGGGCCGCTCCAGGAGCGCCTGTTCCGCCTCGACAAGGACGTGTCCGTCGAAGTGCTGAAGCGACGCGGACCGATCCGGGTGGCCGATGTCGCGGCCAGCCCCCACCTCACCGATCCCGGCACCGGGGTCCGATCCCTGGTCGCCGCCCCGCTCCACCGCCGTGGCCGGGTGATCGGCACCCTCGCGCTCTACGACAAGATCGCGAACGATCGCTTCTACGCCGGCCGCTTCAGTGAAGAGGACGCCCAGGTCTTCGAGCAGTTCGTCTCGACCCTGGAGCGGGCGCTCTCGAACGCCCTCTTCTACGAGCAGAGCCGCCGCTTCCGCAACTTCGACGAAGACACCGGCCTCCCGAACGCCGCCTACCTCGAACAGCGCGTGCGCGAAGAGATCGCGCGGGTCGGACCGCGCGAGGGGGGCCTGGCGCTGGCCGTCGCACGCATCGAGAACCTGGCGGCGGTCGAACGCGCCGGCGACCCGGTGAAAGCCAGTCGCGTCATCCAGCGCATCGTCGACGCCCTCCGCGGTCACGCCCGCGACTTCGACGTGATCAGCCGCGTCGACGACGACGAGTTCGCCGTGCTGCTTCCCGACCCGGGCCACGACCCGGCCCAGCGCATCCTCGACTTCGCCCGGGCGGTCGCCGAGGACGTCACCAAGGACGAGGCGCTGAACACCCCCGAGCGCATCGCGCTGGCCTTCGGCTACGCCATCCACCCCGGTGACGGGACGGACGCGGCATCGCTGCTGGCCCGCGCGCGCGACCCGCGCATCCACATGGTCTAGCTCGCGGGGGCCTCGAAGGTCCCGGGGACGAGCTCCTTCAAAGGCGTCAGCGGCAGCTCCGTCGCATCCGCCACGCCAGGGTGTACGAGCTTCCCGCGGTACACGTTGGTGCCGAGCGCCAGCGCGGGCTCGGCCGCCAGGGCGGCATCGATGCCCGCCCCGGCGATACGCTCGATGTAGGGCAGGGTCGTGTTCGTCAGCGCCTGGGTCGAGGTCCGCGGTACGGCCCCGGGCATGTTCGCCACGCCGTAGTGGATGACGTCGTGCACCAGATAGGTCGGGTCGGCGTGGGTGGTCGGGCGGATCGTCTCGACGCAGCCGCCCTGGTCGACCGCGACATCGGCCACGACCGAACCCGGCTGCATCGCCTCGATCATCGCTTCGGTCACGATTGTCGGCGCGCGCCGGCCCGCGATGTAGACGGCGCCGATCACCAGGTCGCTCGTGACGACCGAACGCTCGATGTTCGCCGTGTTGGCGTAGAGCGTGTTGAGCTCGCCCCGAAAGATGTCGTACAGGTAGGTGAGGCGCTGGAGATCGATGTCGAGGACGTCGACCTCGGCGCCCAGGGCATGCGCCACCCGGGCGGCATTGATCCCGACGATGCCGCCCCCGATCACCGATACGCGACCGCGCAGCACGCCCGGCACGCCGCCGACCAGGATGCCTTTGCCGCCGCGGTCCTTCTGGAGGAGGGTCACGCCGATCTGGGCGGCCAGGCGTCCCGCGACTTCGCTCATCGGCGCCAACACCGGGAAGGTCCCGTCCGGGCTGCGAATCGTTTCGTAGGCGACCCCGATCACGTCGGCCGCGAGCAGGGCGTGGGTCAACTCCGGGTTCGGCGCCAGGTGCAGATAGGTGAACAGCACCTGGCCGCGCTGCATCAGCGGCACTTCGTCGGGCTGGGGCTCCTTCACCTTCACCACGAGTTCGGCCGACCAGGCGGCCTCGCGGTCGACGATCTTGGCGCCGCGCGCCTCGTACTCGGCGTCCGCGAAGCCCGACCCCGCGCCGGCACCCGCCTCGATCCAGACCTCGTGGCCGGCCCGTGACAACGCCGCCACGCCGTCCGGGACCATGCCGACCCGGAACTCGAGGACCTTCGTTTCCTTCGGAACGCCGATGCGCATCCTCACTCCTCTGGGCGGTGCCCCGGAACCGGGGTTGGGTCGTGCTCCGTAGACGCAAAGAGCGTAGGGGCCGGCTCTCGCACGCGCGCCTACCACACCGGGTAGTCGGCATCTCCGTCGTCGAACAAGAGCCGATCACCACCCCCATCGAAGCGCCGCAGGTAGAGCTGGTGACGGACGGGCTGCTCGCCCGAGACGTAGGCGACGAACCGCCCATCCGGCGACCCCGTCGGCCAGGCCTCGGCGCGCTGGGCGGCGCCGAGGCGGGCCCGCGCACTGCCGTCCCCCCGGATGCGGAAGAGCTGCGGCCGACCGCGGCGCACGGCCGTGTAGACGAGCCAGGGTCCACTCCCTACCCAGCGCGGTTGATGCCCCGACCCGAGGGCACGCTCGTCGCCGGCGAGGTCCACGGTGAAGAGAGCGCTGCGACCCCGCTCGACCCGGACGAATGCCACCTGGGAATCGGCACAGCTCGGACTGTGGTCCGTCGCCCCCACGGTGAGGTCGCGGAACGGACCGCGCCCGCCGGGTTCGCTGACCTGGAGGCGGGACACCGGCGCGCTGCGATCGGTCTCGATCCGGGTGACGACGATCCGGCCGTCGGCCCAGAAACAGGCCTGGGTGTGAAGCGCCGGCCCCTGGGTGATCCGCCGGACACTGCCTTCGGCACGGTCGTACTCGTACACCTGCACATCACGGCTGCCGGGCGTGGGCTGGGCGAACAAGAGGCGTCGATGCGCGGCGTCCCAGTCCTGGGGAACGGCACCGCGCCGCGCGGCTTCGACCAGTTCGAGCGCTCCCGTGCGCGGATGGAGCAGGGCCAGGCGACCCTCCCGGACTGGCTCGGACGCCACGCCGAGGCGGTCCGCGAAGAACGCGCCGAGCGCATCGAGGTCGGTGTAGAGCCGGGCCTTCGAACCGACGCGGGTGGTGCCGGCGGCGACGCTGTCGACGGCAGGCGCACTCGACTCGGCGCGACGCCGAGCCTCTTCCGGTGTCCGGTACTGGATCGCGATCGGCTGGGCGGGAAGCGCGTCTGCCGGGACTCCGGCGCCCAGGCATCCGCCCGTAGCCAGACCCGACGCGCAGAGCAGGAAAGCGAGCGCCCGCTTCACGCGGGCTCGGCCTCCAACCGATGGGCGGCGAAGTCGAGCCCGCTGCGCAGGAAGATGCCGCTCTCGACCACCGATCCCTCGTAGACCGAGATCACGATCTGGTCGGCTTTCGGGAATGGAAACAAGGGGTGACGTGCGTAGTCGAGATCGAGTTTCGAGAGGTAGGCGCCGGCCCCGACATGCGAGTGGTAGACGGCCGTGATCTCCTCGCCCCGGCTCTCGGCCTCGCGAGAGGCAGCCAACACGTCGTGCTCGTCCATGTGGTAGGCCGAGGTGCCGTCGCGCGGGAAATCACTGGGGGACTTCTGATGCAGAAAGGTCACCTGGTTGCGACAGCGAAGCACGCGCCCGTAGCGCAGCCCCTGGTCGCTCAGCACCAGCCCACAGCACTCCTCGCCGAGCGCCTTCTGGGCGTCGAGTGCGTGTTGGTAGAGCTCGTGGAGAATCCGCGGCGGGATCGCCACCGGCGGCAGGTTCTCGTCGAGTTCGATGCGGTCCGTTGCGATGCCCATCGGCCCAAGCGTTCCATCGGAGCAGCGGGGGAGAGGCGGCCGCCCCCGGGGCGAAGCCGTTGCGTGGGGGGCGGCTTCATGATTCAGGACGGGCACCTGGAGCGCAAGCGGAAGAATCCTCGTGAGGTCAGATGAAGTACATCGGCGCTTCGCCCTCTTCGCGGGGCAGCTGGCGGCGCAGCGCCTCCCGGCAGAGGTCCTCGAGAGTCGTCTGCTCGAGGGCCTCGGCGAGCCGGCCGGCGAGGTCGGACCACACGAAGTCCGGCCGCCGGCCCCGGGCCGCGAGCGGGGCTTCGTCGTTCATCGCGATGGTCTCGGCCAGGGGCCCCTCCACCGCTTCGACCACCTCACGCAGGCTGATCGTGCCCGCCGGTCGGGCGAGGGTGTAGCCGCCGCCGGGCCCGCGCTTGCTGTGAACGAGCCCGGCGCGCCGCAGGCGGACGAAGATCTGCTCGAGGTAACGGGTAGGTACCCCCTGCCGTTCGCTGATCACCCGCACCTGGACGGGTTCGCCGTGCCCGTTGTAGGCGAGGTCGAAGGCCCCGCACACGGCGTACTGGACTTGAAGCGAGAGCCGCACGGCCGCCAGAGTGACCGAGCGCCGTACCCACCACAAGCGAGGCGACCGGCGGCGCGCTTTGGCGCCCGCCCACCCTTGCCCGCCCCACCCGAGGAGATAGGCTGACGATCCCCCCACGCGAAGCACCCGCCGAGTGGCCCTCCCCGCCCGGCCCGTGGCCCGACGCTGCGCAGCGCCTCCGGGTCCGGACAGCGCGTGACATCCCCCTCGCCTTCCGCGCCGCGCGCGACGGAGACGCACCGCGTCTCGCGCACCGAGGCGTCGCCCGTTCCCGCACCGGACACGTCTGGTCGAGTGGCGGGCTTCGTCGAGTCCCTGGCCGCATCCACCGACTACGCATCAGTGCTGGCGCATCGCGAGCGTCTGCCGGCCGATCCGCCCCAGTGGTCCGAGCCGTTTCCCGAGGCGTTCGCACGCCTCCGGCCCCTCCTCGAACGACGCGGCATCCGCGCGCTGTATACCCACCAGGCGCGTGCGCTCGAAGGGCTCGAGGCCAGACGCGACGTCGCCCTCGCCACGGCGACGGCGAGCGGCAAGACCCTCGTCTACGCACTGGCCACCCTGCGGCGAGCGCTGGAAGACCCGCGTTCTCGGGCCCTCTACCTGTTCCCGCTGAAGGCGCTCTCCCGGGACCAACGCCGCGGGCTCGAAGCCGACATCAATGCGCTCGGCCGCCCCGACCTGCGCGTCGCCGTCTACGACGGAGACACCCCGCAGTCCGAACGCCGTCGCTGGCGCGACGAACCGCCGACCGTCCTGATCACGACGCCCGACATGCTCCACGCAGGCATCCTTCCCCACCACGGGTCCTGGCGCGCCTTCTTCGAGCACCTCGACCTCGTCGTGATCGACGAACTCCACACCTACCGCGGGATCTTCGGCGCCCACGTGGCCCAGGTGATGCGTCGCCTCGATCGGGTGGCCCACCACCACGGCGCCGCACCGCGCTGGGTGGCCGCGTCGGCCACCGTCGCCAACCCGGGCGAGCTCGCGCATTCCCTCACCGGCCGTCCCTTCCAGGTGATCGAAGAGGACGGAGCGCCGCGCGCCGAGCGCGACGTGCTCCTCTACAAGCCCCAGGGCTCGCCCTACACGCTGGCCGCCCGGCTGTTTCGCGAGGCCATCGGCCAGGGCCTCCGCACCATCGCCTTCACGAAATCGCGGATCGTGACCGAGCTCATGCACAGCTGGGTGATCGAGGCCCAGCCCGAGCTCGAGTCCCGCATCAGCAGCTACCGGGCGGGCTTCCTCCCGAGCGAACGACGCGACATCGAGCGTCGCCTCTTCGACGGCTCGCTCTCCGGCGTGATCGCGACCTCCGCCCTCGAGCTGGGGATCGATGTCGGCGGCCTCGACGTGTGCATCCTCGTCGGGTACCCGGGCAGCCAGGTGGCGACCTGGCAGCGCAGCGGGCGCGTCGGACGCCGCGGACGCGCCGCCATCGCGCTGGTCGCCCAGCCCGACGCGCTCGACCAGTACCTGGTGAACCACCCGGCCGTGTTCTTCGAGCGCGGCTTCGAGCACGCCGTCCTCGATCCGCACAACCCGGAGATCGCGGCCGCCCATCTGCCCTGCGCCGCAGCCGAGCTGCCCCTCCGCGAAGGCGAGCGCTGGCTCGCCGAGCCCGAACTGCGCGCGAACCTCGCCCAGCAGGAGGAGGCCGGCACGCTGCTGCGCAGCGACGTGCAGCCCGAGTGGTTCGCCGCACGTCGCCAGCCCCATCGCGACGTGAGCCTGCGCCAGGCGGGGTCGAGCTTCGCGATCCTCGAGACGCGTTCCGGCGACGCGACACCGGAGCTGGTCGGCTCGATCGGCGCCGGCAACGTCTACGCCGAATGCCACGAAGGCGCGATCTACCTCCACCGCGGACGCCAGTACCACGTGCAGGAACTCGACCTCGAAGCGCACGAGGTGCACGTGCGCGGCGTGCGCGTCCCCTACTACACGCGCGCGCTCTCCGAGAAGGAGACCGAGATCCTGGCCCGCACCCGCCAGCGCCCGGCGGGCAACTTCCAGCTCGTCGAAGGACGCGTGCGCGTCACCACCCACATCACGTCCTACGAGCGCCGCCGCGTACACGGCCAGGACCTGCTAGCGACCGAACCCCTCGAACTCCCGCCCACCGCCTTCGAGTCCACCGGCGTCTGGTTGGAGATGCCGCCCGAGATCGCGGTGGCGCTGGAGGAGGCCGACCACCACGTGATGGGCGGCATACACGCCACCGAGCACGCCGCACTCTCGCTCTTTCCGCTCTTCGCTCTCTGCGATCGCCACGACGTCGCCGGCATCTCCTACACGCGTCATCCCCAGCTCGGACGCCCGGCGATCTTCCTCTACGACTCCCACGCGGGCGGTGTCGGGATCACGACCAGCCTCTTCGACCGGATCGAGACGCTGCTCGAAACGACCCTGCAGATGATCGCCGACTGTCCCTGCGAAGACGGCTGCCCGGGCTGCGTCCATTCCCCGAAGTGCGGCAGCGGCAATCGCCCCATCGACAAAGCGGGGTCCCAGCTCGTGTTGAGGCTCCTGCTCGGGCATGCGCCCCTGCCGGCGCTGCCCGAACCCGTCCCGCCGCCCGAAGAACCCCCCGCCGAAGCCGTGGCGGAAACCGAAGCCACCTCGGCTCCACGGATCGTGTACTTCGACATCGAGACCCAGCGCAGCGCCGACGACGTGGGGGGCTGGCACAACGCGCGCCTGATGCGGGTCGCGGTCGCGGTGACCTACGACACGTCCACCGACCGCTACACCCACTACCACGAAGCGGATGTCCCGGCGCTGCTCGAGCAGCTGCGCGCCGCCGACCTCGTAGTCGGCTTCAACGTGCTCCGCTTCGACTACCACGTCCTGCGCGGCTACACCGACGACACCTTCGACGACCTGCCCACGTTCGATCTGCTGGCCGACGTCCACCGGCGGATCGGGTTCCGACTGCCGATGGGACACCTCGCCGAAGAGACCCTCGGCACGCCGAAGAGCGCCGACGGCCTGCAATCGCTCGAATGGTGGAAGGCCGGAGAGGTGGAACGCGTCGCGGAGTACTGCCAGCGCGACGTCGAGATCCTGCGCGGCCTCTTCGAACACGGCCTGCGCGAAGGTCACCTGCGCTTTCGCACGCGCGACGGCGAACGCGTGCGGCTACCGGCACGCTGGGATCTCGCCGAGCTGGTCGAACGCGCGCGCCACGGGGATCCCTATCCGCCGCCCCGGCGTCGACCGCGACGCGGCGGGTCGAGGAGTTCGAAGTCGACGCGGGCCAAGACCGGGTCGGCCCCGGCCACGCGCACGCGTACCCGGTCGCCGAGGGCGTAGCGGCCGGTCGCCGACTGGAGCGCGCGGCCACTGGCGTCGAGCTCGTAGTGGTCGGGCAGGCGCGACACGTGCACCAGCCCTTCCACCTCGAAGCGATCGAGCCGTACGTAGAGTCCGTGTCGCGCGAGGCCCGCCACGGTTCCGTCGTGCTCTTCGCCCAGGTGCTGGCGGAGCAGGACACAGGCCTTCAACTGATCCATCTCGCGCTCGGCGGCGACGGCCACCCGCTCCCGGTAGGACGCGCGGACGGCGACGTTCTCGGCCTGCCGGCGGCGCAGGGCCGGGGCGTCCCCCGCCAGGTGCGCCTTGAGTGCGCGATGCACCGCGAGGTCGGCGTAGCGTCGGATCGGCGACGTGAAGTGGAGATAGGCCTCGAACGCCAATGCGAAGTGGGGAGACGACCGAGCGCTGTAGCGCGCCTGCCGCATGCTGCGCAGGGCCAGCTGCTGGATCCAGCGCTCGGCCGGATGCCCGCGAGAGCGCTCCAGGGCCTGAGCCAACTGGTGCGCGCTCAGGGCGTCCGGGTCCCCGCCTTCGAGCAACCCCATCGCCGTGAGCTCGAGCACCAGACGCTCGCGGTCGCGCGGGGCCGGCGGTTCGTGGATGCGATGGACGGCCTCCACCTCGGCGTCGATCAGGAACTCGGCGACTGCCTGGTTCGCCGCGAGCATGGCCTCTTCGATGGCGCGGTGCGCGTCGTTCCGCGGCGCGGCCTGGGCGTCCACGGGTTGACCGTGTGCATCGAAGCGGAACACCGGCGTCGGCAGCTCGAAGTCGAGCGACCCCGCTTCGACGCGGCGCTTGCGCAGGGCGCGGGTGAGGGTGCCGAGATCTCGCAGCATCTCGGTGCAAGGGACGTCGTCGCGACCGTCTTCGATGGCGCGCGCCGCTTCCTCGTAGGAGAGCCGCGCGCAGCTGCGGATCAGGCCGGGGTGGAAGCGGCGTCGGGTGACCCGGCCGCGCGCGTCGGCGTGGAGCTCGACCACCATCACGCGTCGGTCGGCGTCGGGCACGAGCGAGCACAGGTCGGACGACAAGCGCTCGGGCAGCATCGGGATCGCACGATCCGGGAAGTAGACGCTGTTGCCGCGAAACAGCGCCTCGCGATCGATCGCCGAGCCCGGCGCGACCCAGTGTGCGACGTCGGCGATCGCCACCCACAAGACGAAGCCATTCCCCGCCCGCTCGACGCACACCGCGTCGTCGTGGTCACGAGCGGTGGCGGGGTCGATCGTGACGAAGGTCTTCTGCCGCAAGTCCCGACGCCCCGGGGTCGCGTCGCCGTCGTCGCGCAAGGCGTCGACCTCACGCCGCACGGCCTCCGAGAAGTCCGTCGGCAGTCGATGCCGCCACACCAACGCCGCAAAATCGGCGTCGGGCTCGCCAGGTCGGCCCAGACGCTCGGTCACACGGGCCCAGGGAGAGACGTCGTCGCTGCGACGCTTTCGGCCCGGTCGCTGCGCCGGCACGGCGACGACGACGTCCCCGGGCTCGGCGCCGCCGGTCTCGTTCTTCGCGACGCGCAGCCACCAATCGCCCTCGTCCCGGTAAGGCCCGATTCCGTAGAGCGATCCCTGGCGCTGCAGGATGCCCACCCAGTGATCGCGACCGCCGGACACGACGCCGAGCACGTCGGCGCGTCCGCCGCGGGTGGCCATGACCACGCGATCCCCGGGCTTCGCGCCTTCGGTATCGCGCAGCCGATAGGTCTGGCCGCGGTCGTCTTCGGCCACGCCGCCGCGCTCGCTGCCTTCGACGATCGCGGCCTCGACGAGGCCGTCCGCCCGGGGAACCCGCCAACCCCCACGCACCTTCTCGACCCGCCCTTCTCGATCGAGTTCGCGCAGCATGCGGCGGAGGGAACGCAGCGCGCCGCGGTCGGCGCCCAGCGACCGCAGCAGTTGGGTCGCGGGAACACCGCGGCGTCCGCGCGCGGCGAGCGCCCCGACGATGCGCTCCGGATCGAGGGGCGCTGCGCGCTTGCTACGGGAGCGGCCTTCGGATCGCGCTTTCCCGCGGCGTTTCGTCGGCCTGCGGGGGCGCGCCATCGTGCAAAGGTACGCGAGCTTCCCCGATTGACGACCCTGGGCCCCGCCTCTAGTCTCCGGCCGCTCGCCCGGGTGGCGGAATTGGTAGACGCGCCAGGTTCAGGACCTGGTGGGGGCAACCTCGTGCTGGTTCGACTCCAGTCCCGGGCACCACGCATCCCTCGCTGAGACCGCCGAGGTCCCAGCGACCCGGATGCCAAGCAGGAAGCCGTCGACCGGACGGCGGGGTTCCGTCAGCGGGCGACCGAGGAGCCTCCGCCCACTTCGGATCCGGACCGACGCCGACCCCCCCAATCGGCCAATTTTCTTTTGTATTCCAGGGGCTTAAAAAAGACCCGGACCCCCTTGACCGCCCCCCGTCCGCGCTTAGCGTTGTTTCCACGGGTAGGAGGAGCCGTGTCCGAAGAGTTTGACGATCAGAGCGAGTTCGAGGCCATCGACGCCCAGGAGATCCTGGCCGCCGGCCACGAGGCCATCGAGGTGCCGTCTCGCCTGCCGCTCCTGCCCGTGCGCGACGTCGTGCTCTACCCGGGCGTCACCGTGCCGCTCGCCATCGGTCGCGCAGCTTCGCTGGCAGCCCTCGAGGAAGCCGGCGACGAGGGCTTCCTGATCGTCGCCACCCAACGCGACCCGGCCACCGAGGAACCGTCCCTCGACGACCTCTACCCGGTCGGTTGCATCGTGCGCATCGTCCGCGTGATCGATGCGAAGCGCGAGGGCAAGCAGGCCATCGTGGTCGGCATCGCCCGCACCCGGATCCTGCCGCCCGATGACGACACGACGCTGCTGCCGATCGATCCCCTCGACGAGACGGAACCCGAGAGTTCGGAGCGCGATGCGATCTGGCATCGGGTGATCGGGCTCGCCCACCGCGTGATCGATCTCCACGACGACTACCCGGACGACTGGAAGGCCTTCGTTCAGAGTCTGCCCACGCCGGGCCTGCTCGCCGACCTGATCGCCTCGACGCTGCCGCTTCCCCCGGAAGAGCGCGTCGCCCTCCTCGAGGAAGCGCGACCGTCCGAGCGCCTGTCGCGCGTGGCCGAGCACCTCGAGCGTGAGGTCACCATCGCCGAGACCCAGCGCGCCCTCTCGAATAGCGACGAGGAGGAGATGGACCCGGCCCATCGCGAGCGCCTACTGCGACGCCGACTGCGCGACATCGAAGACGAGCTCGGCGAAGGCGACATGGGGATTCGCGAGGTCGAGGAACTGCGCGAACGCATCGAGGCCGCCGATCTTCCCGAGCTCGCCCTGAACCAGGCCGAACGCGAGCTCCAGCGACTCTCCGCCCTCCCCCAACACGCTCCGGACCGGCACTTGATCCGCACCTACGTCGAGTGGCTGGCCGACCTTCCCTGGTCGAAGGAAACCGAGGACAAGCTCGACCTGCACGATGCGCGGCGCGTCCTCGACGAGGACCACCACGGTCTCGAGAAGGTGAAGGAGCGCATTCTCGAGTTCCTCGCCGTGCGCAAGCTCGCCCCCGAAGCGAAGAGTCCGATCCTCTGCTTCGTCGGGCCGCCCGGCGTCGGCAAGACCTCGCTCGGTCGGTCCGTGGCACGTGCCCTCGGGCGCGAGTTCGTGCGGGCTTCCCTGGGCGGCATGCGCGACGAGGCCGAGATCCGCGGCCACCGCCGCACCTACGTCGGCGCGATGCCCGGACGCATCTTGCAGGGGCTGCGTCGCGCCGGATCGAAGAACCCGATCTTCCTGCTCGACGAGATCGACAAGCTCGGGGCCGACTTCCGCGGCGACCCGTCGTCGGCCCTGCTCGAAGTGCTCGACCCCGAGCAGAACGACACCTTCTCGGACCACTACCTCGAGATCTCCTTCGACCTGTCGCGCATCCTGTTCATCGCGACGGCGAACACGCTCTCGACGATTCCGCCGGCCCTGCTCGACCGCATGGAAGTGATCGAGTTGCCCGGCTACACCGAGCGCGAGAAACGCGTGATCGCGCGCGAGCACCTCGTTCCGAAGCAGCTCGAGGCCCATGGGCTCGAGACCGGCGAGTTGGCGGTCGGGGACGATGCGCTCGAGCGCCTCGTCCGCGAGTACACCCGTGAGGCCGGCGTCCGCAACCTCGACCGCAGCATCGCCACCCTCGTACGCAAGGTGGCGCGCCGGGTCGCGACGGCGCGCGCTCGCTCCAACGAGCCGGAAGCGATCGAAATCGACGCCGCGTTCGTGGAGGAGGCACTCGGGGCGCCGCCGCACCTCCCCGAGACGGCCGAGCGTACCGACCACCCGGGCGTGGTGGTCGGGCTCGCCTATACCCAGCAGGGGGGCGACATCCTCTTCGTCGAGGCAACGGTTCTCCGGGGCGGCAAGGGCGTACGCCTGCGACTCACCGGTCAGCTCGGCGACGTCATGCGCGAGTCGGCCGAAGCCGCCCTGTCCTGGGTGCGCGCCAATGCTGACGCCCTCGACATCGACCAGGAGCTCCTGGAGGGCTGCGAGATCCACCTCCACGTCCCCGCCGGCGCGATCCCGAAGGACGGTCCCTCGGCCGGCGTCACGATGGCCACGGCCCTCGTCTCGGCGCTCTCGAAGCGCAAGGCCCACGGTGAAGTTGCGATGACCGGCGAGCTCTCCCTGCGCGGGAAGGTGCTGCCCGTTGGCGGCATCAAGGACAAGGTGCTCGCTGCGTCTCGGGCCGGCATCCAGACCGTGCTCTTGCCGAAACGCAACGAGAAGGACCTGGTGGACGTGCCCGAAGAGGTGCGCGACGCCCTGGACCTGCGACTCGTCGAGAACCTCGACGACGTGCTGCGCTCGGCGCTCGAAGCCCCCTCGGCCTAGTCGGCGGGCGCCTCCAGGTCGCACGCGTACCACGCGACGTCCCAGTAGCGTTCGAATTTCCAGCCGATCTCACGGAACACGCCCACCGGCGTGAAGCCCAGCCCGGTGTGGAGGGCGATCGAGGCGGCGTTCGGCAGGGTCACCCCCGCGAAGGACCGGTGCACGGCGGGTTCGGCGCGCAGCGCGTCGAGCAACGCCGTGTAGAGCCGGCGTCCCGCGCCGCGCCCGGTGAAGTCGGGCTCGAGGTAGATCGTCGTCTCGACCGAGCGCGCATAGGCGGGCTTCGGACGATGGCGACCGCTGTGGGCGTAGCCGCGCACCGCGCCGTCCTCTTCCCACACCAGCAACCGATGGGGCCCCGTGTCGGAGAACTGAGCGAACCACTCCCGTCGGGCCTCGACGCCGAACGGCTCGGTGTCGAAGGTGACCGGCGTCTCGCGCACGTAGTGGTTGTAGATCCGCACCAGGTCGGCGAGATCGGATGCCCGTGCCGCGCGAATCGGGCCCAACGTCAACCCGCGCCCGCCGCCTACGATTCGGCGGCGTCGGCCTCGACCGCGTCGCGGAGCTCGTCGAGGAACTCGGGGAGCGCCGAAGCCACGCGATTCCAGTTCGGGATCTGGGGCACGTCCATCGGCTCGCGCACGAAGTCCAGACCGGCGGCGCGCAGCGCACCGGAGAAGGTCTCGACCGCGAGCTCCTCTTCGTGCCGATCGAAGACCAGCCCGTTCAGCATGGCATCGTCGCTGTAGGAGGCGATCGCGTCCTGGGCCATCCGGCGGTAGGCCGCCGTGAGGGTGTTCAAGAAGCCGGAGTCGAACTCGACGCCGTAGCTCGCGAGGTTGCGGATCGTCGACGACGCGATGTCGCGCACCATCCGGTGGAGGCCCCGCGCTGCATCCTCCACCGAGAGTTCCTGGTGGCGGTGGTCGTAGTTCTCGGTGAGATCGACCTGGCAGATCCGCTTCGGAGAGCAGTTCCGGTAGACCTCGACCAGGGTGCCCACCTCGAGGCCCCAGTCGCTCGGGATCCGATTGATCCGGGCGAGGTCCGTCGTCATCGACACCTCGCCGGCCAGCGGATACCGGAACGAGTCGAGGTAGTCGAGCAGCGGATGCTGGCCGAGGACCGCCTTCATCGCGCGCAACAGCGGCGTGACGAACAGACGCGTCACGCGACCGTAGAGGCGATCGGCCACGCGACCGTAGTAGCCCTTCGCGAACTCGTAGTTCAGGTTCGGGTGGGCGGTCGGGTAGCAGAGCCGCGCCAGGAGCTCCCGGTCGTAGGTCCGGATGTCGCAGTCGTGCATCGCGATCACCCGAGCGAGATCGGTGGCGAGCACGTAGCCGAACGCGAGCCAGGTGCTGCGCCCCTTGCCGGGAACCCCGGTCGAGAGGCCCTCGGCTTCGAGGCGGTCGTAGAGCGACATCACTCGGGGACCGCTGTTCCACAGCAGGATCGGCGAGCTCCCGTCGACCGTCTTCACGCCTTCGAAGACCTCGCGCATCTCCTCGTACTCGGCGCGCTGGCCCTCTTCGCCCGAGATGCTCACGACGATCTGGCGCAAATAGGAAACGCCGCGCAGGGTGTCGACGATGCCCTTCAGGCCCGGCCCATGGAGCTCGGAGTGGAGACAGGGCAGCACGAGCGCGATCGGGCGCGTGCGCGAGTGGCGCAGCAGATCTGCCTCGAGGCGCCGGTAGTCCGGCTGACCGAGGCGATGCAGGGTGGTAATCGCCCCACCTTGATGAAAATCGGCCATGGGGGAAGACCCTGGCACGGGCGCCGAGACCGGTCAACTGGCGTTCGGAAACCCGCCAGCGCGGGCGTCGGGCGGGGCCTAGGCCTCGATGTCGGCGACGGCCTCTTCGAGGAGCGCCTGGGCGGCCGGATCGACCTCCACGAACTCCAGGCCGACGTCGGTGGTGATCGGGTCCACCTCGGTGGACCAGGCCACGCGACCCACCGCGACGATCGTGTGATCGCCGAGGTTGAACGTCACGCGCAGGATCTCGCCCAGGTCGATCTCGCATCCGACGGCCTCGAAGCGGATCCCTCCCGTCGAGAGGTCCCGGCTCACACCGAGAAGATCGCGCGCCTCGACGGGCGCGAAGGAGATCACCTGATCCGTCTCGATCCGGCGGTACTTGCGACGTTCTTGGTTCCCACCCATTGGAAGCCCCACTTGCGGCAGGCCTGCCGCCTCCCCCTGATTCGGCGGAATCGGGGGCGGGCTTGAGCGGGGTGCGAGCTTTTCAAGCGGGTGGGAACAGGGCTTTCACGAGGGTGGGAACAGGGCCAGCTGCCGCTCGGCGTCGCCGGCGGGTGCCAGCCGGGAGAGCTGGATGCCCAGCCCTCGGACCGCGCGCGCCCCGGCCTGGGTGCGATCGAGCAGGCGTGCGGCGGCCTCGCGCAGGTCCGCGGCCGCGAAGACCGGCGCCGGTAGGGTCGCGCTGCGGGTCGTAGTCTGCTGATCCACGAAGCGGACCTTCACGGCGATCCGTCCGGCCGCGAGCCCCATCCGGACCAGCTCCTCCTCGAGCTGCTGGGCCAGCCCGGCCAGCTGCTCGGCGAAGCTCCGCAGATCGCTGCTCTCCCCCTGGAGGCGCGACTCGCGACTCAGGCTCTTCGGATGCTGGGCTCCGCGCACGGGCTCGGCGTCGCTGCCGGTGGCGCAGGCGTGGATCCGCAGGCCATGCGGGCCGAACACCTCTTGCAGCCGGTCGCGACCCAGCGCCGCCACATCGCGGATCGTGTGCGCACCCAGGGCGGCCAGGCTCGCGGCCGTCTTCCGCCCGACCCCGTCGAGCCGATCGGCGGGAAGGGGTGCCAGGAACGCCGCCTCGCCGCCGGGCTCCACTTCGCGGATTCCGCCGTCGCCGTTCACTTGGTCGGCGGCCAGCCGCGCCAGGAACTTGCTCGCCGCGATCCCCACCCGGAGCGGGAGCTGTAGCTCCGCCGTCACCCGCTCCTGCCAGATCCGCGCGAGCTCCCCGGCGGTTTCCCCCCGACCGCCGAGATCCGCGTAGGCGCCACCGAGGCCGAAGGGCTCGATCTTCGGCTCGGTCGCGCGCAACACCGTGAAGAGTCGGCGCGAGACCTCGCGGTAGCGCGGCATGTCGGTGCGCACGGCCTTCGCCTGCGGGCAGGTGCGCAGCGCCTCGAGCATGGTCATCTCGAGAGTGACCCCGGAGGCCTGTGCATCGGCGCTCGCGGCCTGCACACGACCACGCTTGCGCGGATCCCCCCCGACGACCACCGGCCGATCGGCCAGGTTCGGATCGTCGGCGCGGGCGACCGCGGCGTAGAAACCCGGGACCTCCGCGAAGACCACGCAGCGTGACATGGAGAGGTCAGCGTACCGGGTCGAGCTGTAGCTGGGCCACGCTGCGATCGTCGACCTCGAGGCGCCGCGTCGCCAGCAGCCGCAGCCGCCCCGCCTGCCAATCCTCGATCGCGTCCGCGTAGTGCGCGTGGCCCGGGTGCTCGGACTGGCCGGGCGCCAGGAGCGTCAGCGCGAGATCCAGCGCCCCCGCGTCGACGGCGAAGCGGGCGACCGGCGCGATCGAGACCTCGAAGGGTCGGGCCGCCGAGAAGCTGGCGATCCGAATCGCATGGGGCGCGCCCGGCGCCGCGAAGGGCCCGAGGGACGCCACGCGCCGCTGCATCGATCGGAACTGCAGGGTGTGAATGCGTCCCCAACTCCAGCGGCGCGGATCCGGTCCGAGCCGGAAGGACAGCGCCAGCCAGGTCTCTCGCAGGCTCGACTCGATCGCCTGCACCACGGCGTCGCGCGCAGACCAGCCGTCGGGCCCATCGCCCTGGGCCGCGTCGAGCAGGACCCCGAAGACCAGCGACTCGAGATCGATCCCTGGCACCTGGAGATAGCGTTCGTAGAGATCGGGTCCGAGGCCTTCGGCAAAGAGCGACTCGGCCAGGGTGTCCAGGAATACGTGGTACACCGCGCTGCCCGTGCTGTCGGCTTCGGCGCGACCATCCCAGGCCGAGAGCAGGCGGACGAGCTCGCTGGCCTCTTCTCCCCGCGCGCGACCGCGCACCAGATCGAGCGCGATCTCGACCACATCGCGACTGCGCTCGAGCGTCACGTCGTCCTGCAGGGCGATCAGGTCCTTCAGCGCCGCCCCGTCCTTCACCGCCTGGGAGAGCAGCTTCGTGAGGCGTCCCGCTCGGGTGCCGGTGCGCCACATCGCGTCGATCGGTCCCCCCGCCGCGGCGCTCTCGAACCGCTGGTCCGCCGCCACCAGGAAGCCCTGCCCATCGAGGAGCGACGCCGAGGGCAGCGCCTCGGCGGCGATACGACTGTCCCACGCGTAGAGCCGGGCGCGTCCCGGCAGGGGCAACAGCTGCGGTGCCAGGCTGCGCTCGGGAATCCAGCCCGCCATCTGTAGACCCGCTTCCCCACTCGACTCGGCCCAGACCAGGGCGATCGGCGGCTCGTGGTGCTGGGTCAGGGCTTCGCGCACGCCCTCCCCCGACACGCTTCGGGCGACGCCGAGCAGCGAGGCGATGCCACTGGCGCCATCGACTCGGGCGCCGCTCCAGTGCACCGCGACTGCCGGGGCACCGGGATCCTCGGACGGGAGCAGCGGGCCCCGGCGCGTCGTGCGCACCTCGAGGGTCGCCGGCTCCGCACCACGCACCTCGACGACTTCGGTGCGGCGTTCGATCTCTCGCCAACGACGCCCATCGTGATACTCGGCGCCTTCCTTTCGGAGCGTCTCAACGTAGAGGTCGGTGACCACGGCGCCCGCGTTGACGGCAGCCCAGGCGAGGTGTCCGTTGCGCCCCCACCAGAAGACCGGCACGCCCGGGAGGCCGGCGCCAGCGATGTCGAGCCCCGGTCCGCGCAGCTGCGCGAGGTAGAGCCGCGCGGGTGCCGTCGGCTCGAAGTGGCTGTCGGCCACCAGCATGGGCTTGCCGCTCTCGGTATGCCGCCCGGCCAGTACGAAGGCCGTGCTCCCGACGCCCATCCCTTGGGCGCCCAGGGCGCGGCGAAGCGATTGCACGCCGCTCACCACCCAGGGAGCGATCTCGCTGCCATCGGCGGTCGTGCGTCCCGCCGGACCGTGTCCCAGCTCGCGGGGAGGAAAGAAACGGCCGGCCGCGGGCGCGCCGAGGCGCTCGACCAGATCACGGAGCACCAGGCTCGCGTCGATCGATGCGGACAGGGACCAGGCGAACTGCTTGTAGAGCGCCAGC
The DNA here is from genome assembly GCA_039030075.1 of Myxococcota bacterium. Classification (NCBI taxonomy): domain Bacteria; kingdom Pseudomonadati; phylum Myxococcota; species Myxococcota bacterium. The sequence continues at coordinate 44,064 of JBCCEW010000016.1, forward strand.
GAGTCCTGGGGGCGCCAGGGTTCGAGGGTCTCACCGGCAAGCTGGGGAGGCGGCGCACTGCGCCCGGTGCGGACCCGCTCGAGCCGGGCGTTCACGCCGGCCGCGTACGCCGAGAGGACCCGTCGCGACGCCCGCGGCAGGTTGCCCCACTGGGCCTCGGCCAGGCCGCGGAAGTCCATCAGGCGGGCGAGCCGGTCGGCGTCCAGCGCGGCCGGACCTTCGTGACCGGCCCGGGTGCCATAGGCGAGCCGCCGGAGTGCGATGAGCTGGCCCAGGCGATCCTGGGCGTGGACGAACCCCAGTGCGAAGAAGGCGTCCGCCTCGGTCTCCGCCTCGATATGGGGCACGCCGTGCCGGTCCCGGTCGATGCGGACGCCCTGCTCCAGCCCGGGCAGCGCGAGCCTGCCGCTCACCTGCGGGTGCGCGGCGCGCTCGGCATCGCGCGCCTGCAGCGTCGAGAGTCCCCAGATCGCCAGGGCGCCGAGCCCCACGGCAACGCTCAGCGTTCCCCAGGCGCGTCCCGCGCCGGCTCCGCGTTTCCGGTCGTCCCCCACGTGAGAGGTTTCGGCCAATCGGAGCCTCGAGGCAAGGCGTCTCGGGACGGTCGCGGACTCCCGGGGCGCCCCCGGAAACCGCGAAAACCGCGCGTTTTCGGGCGTCTGCTCGGTTTCGGATGAGGACGTGTGGGCTAGATTCCCGCCTCCTCAACCCCCCGTCCCCTCGAGCGGTGCACAAGGAGAGAAGCGACATGGCCACGCGGGTAGGTATCAACGGATTCGGACGCATCGGACGCCTGGTGTTCCGCGCAGCGCGAGGTCGCGACCTCGACATCGTCGGCATCAACGACCTGACCGACGCGAAGACCCTCGCCCACCTCCTGAAGTACGACTCGATCCACGGCCAGTACCCCGGCGAAGTGGCTGCCGAAGACGGCGCGATCGTGGTCGACGGCAAGCGCATTCCCGTGAGCGCCGAGCGTGACCCGGCGAAGCTCCCCTGGAAGGAGCTGGGCGCCAGTCTGGTGATCGAATCGACCGGTATCTTCGCCGACCGCGAAGGGGCTTCGAAGCACCTCACCGCCGGCGCCGAGCGGGTGATCATCTCGGCCCCGGCGAAAGACCCCGACGTGACGATCGTGCTCGGCGTGAACGGCGACGACTACGATGCGTCGAAGCACAAGATCATCTCGAACGCGTCCTGCACCACGAATTGCCTCGGACCGGTCGCCAAGGTCCTGCACGACGAGTACGGCATCGAGAGCGGCTGGATGACCACCATCCACGCCTACACGAACGACCAGGTCACGCTGGACTTCCCCCACAAGGACCTCCGGCGCGCGCGTGCGGCCGCGATGTCGATGATCCCCACCAGCACGGGCGCCGCTCGCGCGATCGGACTCGTAATGCCCGATCTCCAGGGGAAGCTCGACGGCTACGCGATGCGCGTTCCCACCAGTGACGTCTCGGTCGTCGACCTCTCGGTGAAGCTGAAGAAGTCGACCGACGCCGAGGCCATCAACGCCGCGATGAAGGCGGCGGCCGACGGTCCGATGAAGGGCGTCCTGCAGTACTGCGACGAGCCGCTCGTGTCGATCGACTTCCTGGGGAACCCCCACTCGTCGATCCTCGACGCGCAGAGCACGAAGGTGATGGACGGCAACTTCGCGAAGATCCTCTCGTGGTACGACAACGAGTGGGGCTATTCGAACCGGGTCGTCGACCTGGCGACGAAGATCGCGAGCTGAGGGCCGAGGGTTCGCACCGCGGATCCGGCTCCCGACCCCCATGACAGTTCTCGGTCTCGACCAGCTGATGGCGCGGGGCGTGCGCGGCAAGCGCGTGTTCGTGCGCTCCGACCTCAACGTCCCGCTCAAGGACGGCGTGATCACCGACGACACCCGCGTGCGGGCGTCGTTGCCGACGCTGCATCGCCTCCTCGACGGCGGTGCACGCGTGGTGGTGAGCTCGCACCTGGGTCGCCCGAAGGGCCAGGCGAAGCCCGAGTTCTCTCTCCGACCGGTCGCCCCGCGCATGGCCGAGCTGCTCGGGCGCGGCGTGTCGTTTTGCGAGGACACGATCGGCGCCTCCGCGCGTGAGGCGGTGGACGGCCTGGGCGACGGCCAGCTGTTGCTGCTCGAGAACCTGCGCTTCCACCCGGGGGAAGAGAAGAACGACGCCGACTTCGCCAAAGCGTTGGCCGAACTCGCCGATGTCTACGTGAACGACGCGTTCGGGACAGCACATCGTGCGCACGCCTCGACGGCGGGAGTCACCGCCTACGTCGAGTCCGTGGCCGCCGGCGCGCTCCTCGAGAGCGAGCTCGAGCACCTGCGCGTCGTCCGGGAGCCCGAGCGACCGCTGATGGTCGTCCTCGGCGGCGCCAAGGTGTCGGACAAGCTCGCCGTCCTCGAAGCCCTCGCCCCGCACGCCGACATCCTCGCGATCGGTGGCGCCATGTCGTACACGTTCATGGCGGCGCGGGGCGAAGCCGTCGGGGCTTCGCTGATGGAGCCGGATCGCATCGAGGACGCGCGCGCCATCCTGCGCTCGGCCGAGGAGACCGGTCGCGAGCTTCTGCTCCCCACCGATCACGTCATCGCCCAGGACGTCGCGCCGGGTGCCGCCACCCAGACCGTGACCTCCATCCCCGAAGGATGGATGGGCGTGGACATCGGCCCCGAGACCGCCGCGCGCTATGCCGAGGCGATCGGGAAGGCACGCACCTTCTTCTGGAACGGTCCGATGGGCGTCTTCGAAATCCCCGAGTTCGCGAACGGCACCGCCCAGGTGGCCCGCGCCGCGGCAGCGACCGACGCCACCTCGGTGATCGGTGGCGGTGACTCCCTGGCTGCGATCAACCAACTGAAGCTGGGCGACCAGATCACCCACCTTTCGACCGGCGGCGGCGCCTCGCTCGAGTACGTCCAGGGGCTGCTGCTTCCCGGCGTGGCTGCGCTCGACCGCTAGCACGCCCGCCACCGCCCCGCGTCCGCGGGGCCTGCAACGACCCATCGTCAGGAAGGACTCCCGTGCGCCGACCCATCCTCGCCGCCAACTGGAAGATGCAGAAGAACCGGGACGAGGCCGCCAGCTTCGCTGCGGACTTCGTGCCCCGAGTGAAGGACGCCGACGTGGATGTCGTCGTCGCCCCACCCTTCACCGCACTCGACCGCCTCGGGCAGGCGCTGGCGGGCTCGAACGTCGCGTTGGCCGCGCAGAACGTGAACCCGGAGCCGAAGGGCGCGTTCACCGGCGAGATCGCACCCAGCATGCTCGTCGACCTCGGCTGTCGCTACACCATCGTGGGCCACAGCGAGCGCCGCACGCTCTACGGCGAGACCGACGCGTTCGTCGCCGAGAAGGCAGCCGCGCTCTTCGCGGCCGGCATCCTCCCGATCGTGTGCTGCGGTGAGTCGCTGGAGGAGCGCGAAGCCGGTCGGACCACCGACGTCGTGGGCTCCCAGCTCGAGGGCAGCCTCGCGCAGGTGCCGGACGATCGCGCGGCCGAGCTCGTCGTTGCCTACGAGCCGATCTGGGCGATCGGCACCGGGAAGACCGCGACCCCGGAGATGGCCCAGGAGGTCCACGCCTCGATCCGCGCCCAGCTCAAGACCCGCTTCGGGGACGCGGGAGACGCGATCCGGATCCAGTACGGCGGCTCGGTCAAGCCCGAGAACGTCGATGAGCTGATGGCCCAGCCCGACATCGACGGCGCGCTGGTGGGCGGCGCCAGCCTCGACCCGGAAGCCTTCGCCCGCATCGTCCACTTCGAAGCGCGCTAACCTCCCTCTCCCGCTGGAGCCTCCGGCCTCGCCCCGCCCCCCCGCACAGGATTCCACCATGGACGTCGTCATTACGGTTCTCCACATCATCGTCTGCATCTTCCTCGTCGCGGTGGTCCTGCTGCAGCGCGGCAAAGGAGCGCAGGTGGGCGCCGTCTTCGGTGGCGGCGGCGGAGCCACGATGTTCGGCGGCCGCGGGGCCGGCAACTTCCTGACGAAGCTCACCGCCGCGGCGGCGACCATCTTCATGATCACCAGCCTCTCTCTCTCCTACCTCGGCATCAGCGGCTCGGACGAGCGGCTCTTCGAGGATGGGATCGAGGAGGAGGCGGCAGCCGCGGAGAGCGAGGCGTCGTTCTTCGAGGAAGTCGAAACCCCGACCGAGGCGCCCGAAACGGCTCCGGCACCGGTCGAGGGCAGCGACGGCTGATCCTCTGTCCCTCGATTGTGGGGGACCCGGCGTTCGGTATGCTCGGCGCCCGGCGAGTCACGCGGCAGTGGCGGAATTGGTAGACGCACCAGCTTGAGGGGCTGGCGGGGGCAACCCCGTGGAGGTTCGAATCCTCTCTGCCGCACCACTCGACCGGCTTCGCGCCCTTCCCGGCGCGCCCAGCCGGAGCTAGCCGATCTCGATCGGCAGAGCGCGACCGCTCGCGTCCCAGGCAGCGCAGTCTTCACGCGGCCCGTCCAGGAAGCGCTGGCGCACCTCCCCGGCGAGTACGAGCAGCAGGACGGCTGCGCCGAGGGACCACACCCCGGCCGCCACGAGAGACCAACCGGCCAGCCAGCCACCGCTGCGTCGCAGACGGGCGGCCGGGTCGACGAGATGTCGCGGCCACCGCACCCACCGCCGTTCGCTGTGGACGCGAGGTCGAGTCGTGGCGGGCAGGAACGACTGACGCGCGGTCGCGGCCCGGGTTTCGCGGAGGAGCGCGTCGCCGCCACAGCGTCCGCACAGCTTCATGCGGAGCAGGTGGCGCCAGGCGCAATAAAGCGCTCCCGGAAAGCCGCCAACCAGCCAACCCAGCACCTCGACGTCGTCGTGTCCGTCCAGGCGGGTGTCGGCGACCGCGGTCGCCCCGCAGTCCGCACACACCATTCGAGGGGAAGGCCAGGTCCGCTTCATGCCCGACGCATCGGCGCACGAACCGGCAACCTTTACCAAGAAGCTCGACGATTCCGTCTACGTGAAAACGCCGAGCTGGCGACTAGGCGTTTCGTGACGCCCGCCGGCCGCGCTCCTTCGCCACCCAGCGGCGGTAGGCCTCGTAGGGCAGCGCGCCCGTCACGGCGACGTCGTAGTCAGCCAGCCGCACGGCGGGGACACCCGTCGCACCGCAACCGATCGCCTCCTGATGCTCCGCGTGCACGGCCGCGACGATGTCATCATCGGCGTGGCGATCGAAGGCGTCGCCAGCGAGTTGCAGCTCGTCCCAGAGCGCGCGGAGCGTCCGAGCGTCGGAGATGTCCTGGTTCTGTTCGAAGTAGGCCACGAGCAGGCGCTGGTGCATGCGCCGAAACGCCTCTTCGCCGACCAGACGCGCCGCCTTCGCCACCTGATGGGCGGGCACGCTGTGGGACGGCGGAGGCGCATCGCTGGCCCAGATCCGGAAGGAACCGCTGTCCTCCTCGGATGCGGGGCGCTGCCAAGATCGCGTATACGCGCGGAACTTCTCGGGGTCGCGACCACCACGAGGCTCCGGGCGCAACAGGTAGCTCCGCCACTCGATCTCGACGTCGGGCTCCTCGACCTCGAGACGATGCAATCGCACCGAAGCGTTGAAGCACCACGGACACAGGTAGTCGGAGTATGCGATCAATCGAATCGGCGGACTCTGCGTAGCCGGGTCGGGAGCGCTCACGCCGGCATCCTACCCCACGCAGATCCGGCTAGTCGGCCAGACTTCCGTAGCGACCGCGGTGATAGAGGAGTGGCTCCCGGTCGGAGTAGCGGACGGCGGCGACCTCGCCGACACACACCACGTGATCTCCGTGCTCGTGGAGCGCGGCGACCCGGCAATCCAGGTTCGCGACGGCGCCCTGGAGGAGCGGCGCCCCGGTCTCCGCGGTGTCGGTAGTCAGCCCCTCGAACCGGGTCCACTCGTCCTTCTTCGAGGCGAACTTGTTCGAGAGGGCTTCCTGGTCTCGCGCCAGGATGTTGACGGCGAACACGCCACCATCACGAATCACCGGCAACGTGTTCGCCTCGCGATCCGCGCAGACGAGCACCAGCGGCGGCGATAGCGACACCTCGGTGAACGCGGAGACGGTCATGCCGTGCACGCGCTCTTCGTGGCGTGCCGTCACGATGGTGACCCCGGTGGCCCAGCGACCGAGGACCTGCTTGAACTCCTCCGCCTCGACGCTCATCGTGCTCCCTGCCTCCCGGCTCCGCGCTGCCAGGCGGGCTGGGTCTGGATGACCTCGATCCTCCGAACGCGACCCACGACGTCGGCGGCTTCGGAGGGGCGCCAGTATACGTGGACGCGCGCGCCCTGCCCGATCTGCGGGAGGAGCGCGCGCTGCCCGTGCATCGATACGACCGCGCGCGTCAGCACCGCCCCGGACACGTCGAGCCGGAAGGCCGCGTGCTCGCCCTTGCGGAGGCGGGAGGCCGCCTCGCCGTCGCCCGGCCGGTGCACCTCGAGCAGGCACGTCTTCGTCTGCGGGTCGTAGCCGAGCCAGCGCCCTTCGGATTTCACACTGAGCGCCCACGAGGGGAACGCCCCCAGGAACAGACACGCCAGGAGCGCCCAGAGCCGTACCCACATCGCCACCTCCTCCGCGGCGACGACCTTCCGGATCCGAGACCGGAAGCGGCGGAGCCGCTAGGCGGAGTTCGACGCGCGCGGAGACGGAGAATTCGGTTCTTCGGCGGCGATCGCCGGCGCCTGCAGGAACTCGAGAACGTAGGGACCAAAGAGTTCGAGGGGCCGCAGCCCGGGAGCGAGCTCGACCACGAGTCCGTAGAGCACGGAGAGCGCTCGCGACCACATGACGACGCCCGGTGGAATGCGGAAGCCGCGCAGCCTCGAGAGATGCCCGCGCACCTGTTCGAAGTGACGACCGAAGTCGATGTCGACCATCTCTCCCGGCGTCAGGTTGTAGAGCGTCGGATCGAAGGCCATCTCGGCCAGATCGCGAACGACGGGCACGTCGTCCTCGCCAACGGCCCCCATCTTGACCAGGGACCGGGCATAGAGATCCGGATCCCGCATCACCGACGCGCGCAGGTGATCCCGCGCGGCGGCCAGCACGGCGGGCTCCAGCCGCTCGTTCATGCCGAAGTCGATGATGGCGATCCGGCCCTCGTCGTCGACGATCAGATTGCCGGGGTGGGGATCACAGTGGAAGAACCCGTCCCGGAACATCATGTGGAGGAAGGCGCGACTCGCGCGCGCGACGAGATCCTCGCGAGTCACCCCGCGCGCGTCCGTGCCCTCGACATCGTTGATCTTGACGCCGGGAATGAACTCCATCGCCAGCACCCGCCCCGTGCACAGCGGCCAGTGAATGCGCGGGACCCGCAGATGGGCCCAGAGCTTCGGGTCCCGGGCGAGATTGCGGGCGACCTCTTCTGCCGCCCGCCCCTCACGGAGGTAGTCCATCTCTCCGAGCAGCGATGCGCGCATCTGGCGATTCACTTCGCCCAGGTCGCCCACGGTCACGAAGTTGAAGAGCCACAGGGCCAGCCGCGCCATCGCCAGGTCGACCGCGACCGAGCGCTCGACACCCGGGTAGAGGACCTTTAGCGCGAGACGCTCGCCGTCCTGGGATCGCGCCTCGTGCACCTGCCCCAGGCTCGCCGCCGCGATGGGTTCGGCGTTCAGAGAAGCCAGGCGCTGCTGCCACGGAATGCCCCACTCCTTTTCGAGACGCGCCTCGATCTCGGCGAAGGGGTGTGGCTCGACGCGGTCCTGGAGGCGGGCCAGCTGGCCCGTCAACGATTCGGGGAGCACTTCGACGCGCAGGCTGGCGACCTGCCCGAGCTTGATGAGGCCGCCCCGGAAACGCATCGCGATCTGGACGAAGCGATCGGCGAAGCGCTCGAGCTTGGCGTCCAGCGCGGCGGGATCCAGCGGTAGCCAGCCTCGACTCGACAGGCGCAGGCGCGCGTAGAGCACAGCGGCCCATGCGATCAGGCCGAGCAACACGGTGGCGCGCCACAGGAGCTCCGGGACGGAGGTTCCGGCGGCGCGGATCTGACTTCCCGATCGCGTCATCTCTCTCTGCTCTAGCGGGCGGAATCCCGTCGCGCGAGCACGAGATCCATGACGTTCGTGCCCGTCGGGCCCGTACGCAGCAGTCCCCCTTCCGCCGCGAAGAAGCCGTAGCTGTCGTTGTTTTGCAAGGCCTCGGCAGCGTCGACACCGAGCCGTCTCCCGCGCTCCACGGTGGCGCCGTCCACGTACGCACCGGCCGCGTCGGTGGGCCCGTCGATGCCGTCGGTACCCGCAGCCAGCAGGGACCACGCCGCGTCGCCGTCGAAAACGAGCGCCGCGGCGAGCGCCAGCTCCTGACTGCGGCCGCCGCGACCCGTTCCGCGCACCCGCACCGTCGTTTCGCCGCCTGCCACGACCAGTTGGGGGCCGTCCCCGGGCCCTGCGCGGAGTTCGGAGGCAAGCTGCCGGCCGGCCTCGTGGGCCTCGCCCACCAACCCGTGCGGGAGGACGCGTGTGTCGAATCCGTCGGCCTCGGCGGCCGCCACAGCGGCTTCCACCGCCGTGGCGTTGTTCGCCAGCAGCGTGTGGGTCACGTTGGCAAAGCACGGGTCGCCCGGTTTCGGGGTCTCGGCATGCCCGCCGTCGACACCAGCCCGCAATAAGTCGCGGGCAGCGCTTCCCTGCGACGCCGTCTCGCTCGCGTGACGATCCCAGATGTCGAGGGCCTCGGCGAAGGTCCTCGGGTCGGGCGCGAACGGCCCGGACGCCAACACGTCGAGGCGATCTCCCGGCACGTCGGAGAGTGCGAACACGTCGACGCGACCCGCGCGTGTCGCGGCCGCGGCGCGCCCTCCCGTCGCCCGGGCCAGATGTTTGCGAACCGCGTTGAGCTCGTCGATCGACGCGCCCCCGCGCAGGAGCATCTCCGTCGCGGCCTGCAGGTCGGTCAGAGCGAGCCCGATTGCCGGCGCGCAAAGCAGCGACGAAGCGCCGCCCGACAGCAGCACGAGCAGCGTGTCCGACGGCTCGATCGTCGCCAGCCATGCGAGGAGCTGCTCGGTCGCGAACACGCCGCGCGCGTCGGGGACCGGATGGGAGGCCTCGAACACGCGGCATCTCTGGAGCGGCTGGGCGCACCCGTCGGGAACCAGCACGAAGCCCTGGGCGATGCTGCCGCCCAGACGATCGATTGCGCCGCGCGCGAGCGATCCCCCGGCTTTGCCGAGCGCCAGGAGGAACAAGCGCCCGCCGGGCTCGACCCGACGCCCTCCCAGGACCACCGCGTCGTCGGCGTCCAGACGCACGTGTTCAGCGAGGCAGGCGGCAGGATCCACCGCGCGGAGCGCCGCCGCGAACCAGGACTCCAACGCGTCGCGCGCGCCGCGCGACGGGGTCACGAAGCCGACGCGGCCTCGTCGCTCCCCGTCGACGCCGCACCGTCGCCCTTGACCGGGATCAGGCGAATCTCGATCCGGCGATTCTGCGCGCGGCCCTCGGCCGAATCGTTCTCCGCCACCGGCGCATGGGGTCCGTAGGACACCGCGCGCAGCCGACTCGGATCGACGCCCTCGCCTTCGAAGAGGCGCACCACCTGAGTGGCCCGCGCGGCCGCGAGTTCCCAGTTCGTGCCCCACCGACGCGCGAGTCCCGAAGACAGCGGAACGTCGTCGGTGTGACCCTGGACTTCTACCTGTTGCGGAAACTTGACGAGCTGGGCGGAGACCTTGCGCAGCACTTCGATGCCGTAGGGCTCGAGCTTCACGGCGCCCGACCGGAACAGGATCTCCTGCGAGAGATTGAGCCGGAGCCCCTCGGTGAGCTGCTCGATCTGGATCTGGCCGGCGGCGACTTCGGATTCGAGGTCCTTCACGAGCGCTTCGTAGTTCCCGGAGAGCTTCGACAGCTCCTCGACCTGCTCCTCCCGCTCGCGCAGGTCGGTCGAGAGCCGATCGCGCGTGCGTTGGAGTTCGGCGACATCGCGCGACAGCCCTTCCCGGGTCTCGCGCAGGTCCTCCATCTCCTCGAGGAGCTTGACCCGCTCCTGCCCCATCGCAGCGTTCGAGCGCGTCAGGCTCTCGACCTGGCCGCGCAGCGCATCGCGCTCGTCGACCACTTCTCCGTGCGTCGAAGCGGTCACGCACGCCGAGGTGGTCAGCGCGACGCCCGCGAGGAGCGCGAGCGTCCGCGCGTCAGTTCGCCGCTTGGAGGGTGTGTTCGAGCGCCTCATCGATGGTCCCCACGTAGGCGAGTTCGAGGCCATCCAGCAGGCCCGACTCGATCTCTTCCACATCTTTGCGGTTACGCGCGGGAAGCACCACCCGTTCGATGCCGGCCCGTTTCGCGGCCAGCACCTTCTCCTTGATTCCGCCCACCGGCAGCACGCGACCTCGCAGCGTGATCTCTCCGGTCATGGCGATGTCGGGTCGACCCAAGCGCCCCGTCATCAGGGACGCGAGCGAGGTCACCATCGCGATCCCGGCAGAGGGGCCGTCCTTCGGAACTCCCCCCGCCGGCACGTGGAGATGCAGATCGGCTTCGCCGAAGTCTGCGCGGTCCAGCCCGAAATCGTCTGCACGACCGCGCAACCAGGAACGCGCGGCTTCGGCCGACTCGCGCATCACGTCACCGAGCGAGCCGGTGAGCTTGAGGTCTCCCTTGCCCGGCATCTTCGTGGACTCGACGAACAGGATGTCGCCGCCGGCGGGCGTCCAGGCCAGGCCGACCGCCACGCCGGGATGGCCGGTCCGCTCCGCCACCTCGGGTTCGAACTTCACCGGGCCCAGCAGCTCCGCGAGATCTTCGGGAGCCACACGCAGGTTGGTGTCGGCGCCGCTCTCGGCCACCCGCCGCGCGAGCTTGCGGGCGATCGCTCCGATCTCCCGCTCCAGGTTGCGCACCCCGGCCTCACGCGTGTAGCTCGCGATCACCACTTTGAGCGTGTCTTCGGAAATCTCGACCCCACGATCCGCCACGCCGTTCTGCTCGAGCTGGCGCGGCAGCAGGAAGCGCCGGGCGATCTCGAGCTTCTCCTCCGCGGTGTATCCGGGCAGCTCGATCACCTCCATGCGGTCGCGCAGCGCCGGCGGAACCGGCTCCATCTGGTTCGCGGTGGCGATGAAGAGCACCTGGGAGAGATCGAAGGGCACCTCGAGATAGTGATCGCTGAAGGTCCCGTTCTGCTCGGGGTCGAGCACCTCGAGCAGGGCCGAGGACGGGTCGCCGCGGAAGTCCGCGCCCACCTTGTCCACCTCGTCGAGGACGAACACGGGATTGCGCGTGCCCGCACGCTTCAGGTTCTGAACGATCCGACCGGGAAGCGCACCGACGTAGGTCCGCCGGTGTCCGCGGATCTCCGCCTCGTCGCGGACACCACCGAGCGAGATGCGCTGGAACTCGCGACCGAGGGCGCGCGCGATCGAGCGCCCCAGCGACGTCTTCCCCGTGCCCGGCGGGCCGACGAAGCAGAGGATCGGACCCTTGAGGTCCTTCTTCAGCGACAGCACCGCGATGTACTCGACGATGCGGTCCTTGATCTTGTCGAGCCCGTAGTGGTCCTCGTCGAGGATCCGCCGCGCCTCGTCCGGGTCGAGACGGTCCTCGGACTGCTTCTCCCACGGGAGATCGGCCATCCACTCGAGGTAGGTGCGGATCACGCCGTGTTCGGCCGCCGCAGCGGGCATCTGGGCCAGCCGGTCCAGCTCGCGGGTCGCCTGCTGCAGCGCCTCTTCGGGCATCCCGGCCGCCTCGATCCGCTCCCGCAGCCGCTCGACCTCGGTGTCCGAGTCCTCGGCCTCACCGAGCTCCTGGCGAATCGTCTCGAGCTGCTGTCGCAGCATGTAGTCGCGCTGTGTGCGACCGACCTCGGTCTGCACTTTCTCGCGAATCTCGCTCTCGACCTTCATCGCGTCGTGCTCGCGCGACACCTCGTCGAGCACGCGCTCCAGCCGAAGCCGCACGTCGAGCTCCTCGAGGACGCCCTGCTTCGCGGCGACGTCGAAGTCGAGGTGCGAGCCCACCAGGTCCGCGAGCTTCGAGGGATCGTCCACGCCCTGGGCCAGCACCTGGAGCTCGTCGGAGAGCCGCGAACTCGCCGAGACGAGTGACACGAACTGCTGGGCGAGGTTGCGGGAGAGCGCGGTGATCTCGACGGACTCGCTCTCGCCCGTGTCCTCGAGTCGCGACACGCGACCCACGAGGAACGGATCCTGGGACACGAAGCTCTCGATCTGGGCGCGGGTCACGCCCTGGACGAGCAGACGATACGAGTCGTCGGGGAACTTGAGCATCTTCGCGATGCGCATGACCGTACCGACGCGATAGACGTCATCCGGCCCCGGACTGGCGTCGACGGGACGCCGCACCGCGGTACACACGAGCAAGCGGTCCGGGCTGCGCAGCACTTCGTCGATGAGCTTGCGCGAGCGATCGGTGTTGACCAACAGGGGCGATAACAGGTTCGGGAAGAGCACCGTGTTCTTGAGCGGAAGCACGGGCAACGCATCGGGCAACGACGGCATGGTGAGCTCTTCACCGTCGTCCCCGGTCCCCACCGAGATCTCGGTGCCTCCAGCTCCGCCCAGATTGGGCTGAATCTCTTCGCGCTCTTCGCTCATCGCTCGTTCCGTCGTGCTCCCGATTCCCTTTCGGATGCTCATTCTCCCATGACCGGCACGTCGCGCCGCTCCGACTTTCGCCCCAGCGTGACCGTCAGCACACCATCCTCGAGGTGCGCGCTGACCTTCTCACGGTCCACGGCGACCGGCAGCCGCACCCGACGCTCGAAGGGGCCGGTGGCGATCTCCATCTGGTGCAGCCGGCTGGCCTCGGACCCTGCGGCGTCGCGTTGACCCTGGATGCGCAGGACGTCTCCGTCCATCGTGACCCGGAGTGCGTCGCGGCGGACACCGGCGATCTCTGCACGCACGATCACCGCGCTCTCCGTCTCGTAGACGTCGACGTCCGGTTGCCAGTGATCGCCCCGCAGCCGGTCCGTGAAGTCGCCGTAGTGCGGCGTCGCGGTCTCGGCGCGCTTCGGGTCTCGCATCCCTCCTCCTGAACCCGTCCTCGGACGCCCTTAGGCGTCCTTCTCTTCGGTGTACTCGGCGTCGACCACGTCGTCGGCGTTTCCACCGGTCGGGCCTCCGGCCGGACCGCCCGCGGCACCCGCATCGGGTCCAGGCGCTCCGCCCTCGGCCGCCTGGGCCTTGTAGAGCTGCTCGGCGATCCCGTGGAGCGACTGCTCGAGCTGCTGCTGGGCTGCATCGAGCTTCGCCGGGTCGTCGCTCTCGAGCTCCTTCTTCGCGGCCTCGATCGCCGACTCGACCTTCGCTTTCTCCTCGGCGTCGATCTGCTCGGCGTTCTCGCTGAGCGTTTTCTCCGCCTGGTAGATCATCGAGTCGAGATTGTTCCGCTTCTCGATGCTGTCGCGCCGCTGCTGGTCCTCGCCCGCGTGAGCCTCGGCGTCGGCGACCATCTTGTCGATCTCGTCCTTCGAGAGACCGCCGCTGCCCTCGATCCGGATCGACTGTTCCTTGCTCGTCGCCTGATCCTTGGCGTGGACCGAGAGGATGCCGTTCGCATCGATGTCGAAGGTCACCTCGATCTGGGGCACACCGCGCGGCGCCGGCGGGATCCCGTCGAGGATGAACTTGCCGAGGGTGCGGCTGTCGACGGCCATCTCGCGCTCGCCCTGGAGCACGTGGATCTCCACCTGGGGCTGGCTATCCGCAGCGGTCGAGAAGACCTGGCTTCGCTTCGTGGGGATCGTGGTGTTCTTCTCGATCAGCTTGGTCATCACGCCGCCGAGCGTCTCGATCCCGAGCGACAGCGGCGTCACGTCGAGGAGCAGAACGTCCTTCACGTCGCCGGCGAGCACTCCCCCCTGGACCGCAGCGCCGATTCCCACGACCTCGTCCGGGTTCACCGTGCGGTTCGGCTCCTTGCCGAAGAGCTCCTTGACCTTCTCCTGCACCATCGGAATGCGCGTCGTACCACCGACCAGCACCACCTCGTCGACGTCCGAGGGGCCGTAGCCCGCGTCGGTCAGTGCCTGGCGGCACGGCGCGAGGCTGCGCTCGACGAGATCCTCCACCAGCTGCTCGAACTTCGCGCGGCTGAGCTTCATCGCCAGGTGCTTCGGACCGCTCTGGTCTGCGGTGATGTACGGCAGGTTGATGTCGGTCGAGGGCGCGGACGAGAGCTCGATCTTCGCCTTCTCCGCGGCTTCGCGGAGACGCTGGACGGCCATCGGGTCCGCCGCCAGGTCGACGCCCTGGTCCTTCTTGAACTCGGCGATCAGGTATTCGATCAGCCGCTGGTCGAAGTTGTCTCCACCGAGGTGGGTGTCGCCGTTGGTCGCCTTCACCTCGACGACGTTCTCGCCAACCTCGAGGATCGAGATGTCGAAGGTGCCGCCGCCGAAGTCGAACACGGCGATCTTCTCGTCGGCCTTCTTGTCGAGGCCATAGGCGAGCGCGGCGGCCGTCGGCTCGTTGATGATGCGCTTGACCTCGAGGCCCGCGATCTTGCCCGCGTCCTTCGTGGCCTGGCGCTGGGCATCATTGAAGTAGGCCGGCACCGTGATCACCGCGCCGGTCACTTCCTGACCGAGGTGGGCCTCGGCCGCGGACTTCAGCTTCTGGAGCACCATCGCCGAGATCTCGGGCGGCGTGTAGTCCTTGTCGCCGATGCGAACGGCCGCGGTGCCTTCCTTGCCCTGGACGACCTCGTAGGGAACCAGGCTGATCTCTTCCGGGACCTCCTCGAGCCGCCGCCCCATGAAGCGCTTGATCGAGTAGATGGTGCCGGTCGGGTTGGTGACGGCCTGACGCTTGGCGATGGCCCCGACCAGGCGCTCGCCCTCGTCGGAAAACGCCACCACCGAGGGTGTGGTGCGGCCGCCTTCCTCATTCGGAATGACGGTCGGCTGACCGCCTTCCATCACCGCCACCACGGAGTTGGTGGTCCCCAGATCGATGCCAATGACCTTGCCGTCTGCCATGAAATCCTCGCTGTCGCTGAAAGAAGAAAGGGTGTGAATCGCTCCGGCCGGGGGGTCGGAACGACCGCCGGAGCGCCGAAACGCGCGAAACCTGGGCGCTTCTGGGGGGGTGTCAAGCAAGAGACCGAGAAAATCCCGAAATGGGGCCAAATCAACTCGCTCGCGTCGGGCCCAATGGGTTCCCCTAGGGGGTCGGGAACTTGCGCAAGGTGAGAGACGTCACAAGCCCGGGAACCGGATCGCCGATACGAGGGGAACGCCCTAACTATCTGAATTCGCGCGGAGTATCCGTTGAGCGCCGGGGGGGCGCCGGTATACTCGCCGAGTTGCGCTCAGGCCCGAGACGGGGCGGGTTCGATTCGGCGAAACGCGACAAAACGGGCGTTGGAGCGGGCAAGCCACCAATGGGTTCATTGCTGAGCTGGACGGCGAACGGCGTCTTGTTCGTCCTGGGATGTTTCCTGGCGGCCGAGACCGTGAACGAGATCATCGCCTCGACCCTGCTCGCCCCCTCCCCCGAAGTGCACGTGTCTGCACCGACCGCGGCCGCAGTCGGCACGCGCAACTGGGCCGACCGCCAGGCCATCCTGGACCGCAATCTGTTCAACTCGAGCACGCTCCAAGCCTCGGTCGACGTCGCCGAGGCAGAGGAAGAGCTCGAGAAGTCGAAGCTCCCGGTGACGCTGCTGGGCACGTTCGCCGCGAGTGATCCGGGGCTCTCCCGCGCCACGCTCCGGGACAAGGAAGCCAACGACACCTTCGTGGTGGGCGTCGGCGACCAGATCAAGAACAAGGCCCTCGTCACCCGCATCGAGCGGCGCCGGGTCGTGCTCTCGGAGAACGGCCTGCCCCGCGAGCTCACCCTGGAGGACGACGGCAAGCCGAAGGCGCGGCCCGTGCGCAGCGCCCGAGCGCGTCCCCCGCGTGTCCGCCCGCGACAGACGGTCACCCGCAACCAGGTGCAGCAGAACCTGCGGAACCCGGCAAGCCTGCTCTCCCAGGCCCGCATCCTGCCGAAGTTCGAGGACGGCGAGATGGTGGGCCTCCAGGTGAGCGGCATCAAATCCGGGAGTCTCTTCGAAGAGCTCGGGATGCAGGACGGCGACGTGATCACCGAGTTCAACGGGATCCCGATCGACTCGCCCGACGAGAGCGTGAAGATCCTGCAGGAGCTGTCGGAAGCCGACGAGCTCAACGTGGCGGGCTACAGCAAAGACGGAACCGAGTGGAACAAGGACCTGAACGTCGATGAGTAGTGATCGCCAGCCGAGCACCTGGGGCTGCTGGGGCGCCGCCCTCTGCCTCGTGCTGTGCATGGCATGGGGTGGGCCGAGCGCAGTCTCCGCGCAGGACTACGATGAGCAGGCGCTCGTCACCCTCGACTTTGCGGACGCCGAACTCGCGGACGTCATCGAGACCATCGCGCGCGCCACGAACCGAAACTTCATCTACGACGATCGCGTGCGCGGTCGCGTCACGATCGTGTCTCCCGACCCGGTCCCGGTCGACCAGGCCTACGCGGTCTTCGAGTCCGTGCTGCAGGTGAAGGGCTTCACCACCGTGACCACGCCCGGCGGCGCCATCAAGGTGGTGCCGATCCGCGAGGCGAAGGAGTCGAGCATCGAGACGGTGCGGAGCTCGCGCCGCCCGCCGAACCGCGATCGCTTCGTCACCCGCCTGATCCCGTTGCGCTACATCGACGCCAACTCGATCGTCGACACGCTGAAGCCCCTGGTCTCGAAGGACGCCGCCATGGCGGCGTACGCGCCCACGAACACGGTGATCCTGACCGAGTCCTCGTCGAACATTCGCCGCCTGATCGCGATCCTCGAATCGATCGACGTCGAGACCTACAAGGAAGAGCTCGCCGTCATCAACGTGGTGCACGCCGACGCGTCGACCCTCGCGGAGCAGGTCTCCGAAATCTACGGCGCGGAGGTCTCCCAGGGGGCCGCCCGTACGCGCCGTGCTGCGCGTCGGCGCAACGACAACAACAATCCCGCCGCCCAGGCGAACAAGCCGCCGGTCCGCATCATCACGGACGAACGCACGAACTCGCTCCTGGTGTTGGCGCCGCGCGCCGCGCTCGTCGAGGTGCGACGCCTGGTGGCGAAGCTCGACGTCCCGGTCACCGGCGGCGGGCGCATCCACGTCTACTACCTGAACAATGCGAACGCCGAGGAGATGGCGGAGACGTTGAGCGGCCTGCTCGGCGGTGGCGGCGGTTCCACCACCACGACCACGAGCAACGGCACGCCGGGCCAGGGCGCCCAGGCGATCCGTACCGCGGTCACCGGCCTGTCCGACGGCATCAACGTCTCGGCCGACCCCGCGACGAACTCGCTGATCATCCAGGCCAGCCTCGAGGGCTTCAACACCCTCGCCGAGGTCATCAAGAAGCTCGACGTCGAGCGCCCCCAGGTCTCGGTCGAAGCCCTGATCATGGAGCTGACCGTCAACGACGACGAGGACATCGGCTTCTCCGGGTTGCTGCAGGCCATCAACGGCGACACGAACCTGGCGATCACCACGGCGACGACAGCTGGTGCCAGTGGCGTGCCGGTCGCGCCGATTGCGAGCGCGGTGGGTGACGGCGCGCTGCCGCTGGTGGGACGCCTCGTCCGCGACTCGCGCGACGTCGACGCCGCCGGGAACCGCGGGGGCAGCGGCACGATCATCGATCAGATCATCAACCTGTCGGCGAGCAACGGCGACGTGAACATCGTCTCGGCGCCCCACATCCTCACCTCGGACAACGAGCAGGCCGAGATCCGCGTCGGCGACAACATCCCGATCATCAGCAGCCGCGTCGAGTCCGCACAAGGCCAGACCGACGGTCTGGCGACGTCGGTGAACGTCGAGCGCCAGGACATCGGGGTGACCCTGCGCGTGACCCCCCAGATCACCGAAGGCGACAGCCTGCGCATGGAGATCTTCCAGGAGATCACCGAGATCAACTCGAACCTCGCCGTCGGCAACGTCAACGACGTGGGTGTCGCGCTGTCGAACCGGCGCATCGAGAACACGGTGGTCGTGCGCGACGGCGAGACCGTCGTGATCGGCGGCCTGCTCTCCGACGTGCTCGACGAGAGCGTCACGAAGGTCCCGTGGCTCGGCGACATCCCGTTCCTCGGCTGGGCCTTCAAGTCGACGAACGAGGAGATCCGCAAGACGAACCTGCTCGTCTTCCTGACGCCGCGCATCGTACGCACGCCCCTCGACCTCGAACACGACACCATCCGCCGCCGCGAGGAGTTCCGCGAGCACTCGACGGGCCGCGCGCTCACCCTCAACGACTCGGAGCTCGACGAAGAGGCCCAGCGGATCGCGCTGGCCCGCGAGCAGGGCGTCCCCTACGAGCCCGACTACCACGACCAGCCGGTTCGGGAACGCCTGGCCAAGCACAGTGCGCGCTACCCCAGCGATCGGATGAAGGAGATCGAACGCGCCCGCGAGGAGAAGGCGGCCGGCGAGGAAGCCGCCGCCGCGAGCCGCGCGTTCGATCGCTACATGCTCCAGGCCGCGATCCTGAGCGACCCCCAGGCGGCCCAGGACCTGCTCACCGATTTGATCGACTCGGGCCACGACGGGACGCTGGTCTCCGCCCAGTTCGGCGACAGCGTGATCTACGAAGTCCACCTCGGTCCCTACGCGACCCTCGACGATGCAAACCGCATCGGCGAAGCGGTCCGGCGCTCCCACGGGCTGGCCCCGGCTGTCCTGATCCGGGACGAGGAAGAAGCGAATGAGTGAGGCGACCACCACGCTCTCCCACCCGGCCCACGAGCGGGTCGTCGAACGCCGCGACGTCGGCGACATCCTCTTGCGCACGACGTCCCTCACCGATGAACAGCTCGCAGAAGCGCGCGCCGCGCACCGCGAGAACGGCGGGCGATTGGGCGAGCACCTGGTAGCGCGGGGCCACGTCACCGCCGACCAGCTGCTGGGTGCCCTCGGCGAGCAGCTCCACCTGCCGATTCGCAACCAGATCCACATCGAGGATGTCGACGAGGCGCTGATCGAGAAGGTGCCGATCGCGTTCGCGAAGGACCACGGCATCCTGCCGCTCCGGCGCGACCCGGGTGGTGCGGTCCGCGTGGCGGTGTCGAACCCGCTCGAGACGACGCCCCTCGACGACCTGCGGCTGCTCTTCGACGGCGCCGAGGTCCAGATCGAGCTCGCCACCCAGCGCACCATCCTGGGCGCGATCAACGAGGTCTACGACCGGGGCCCGAGCTCCACGGACGCCCTGGCGTCGGACGCGGCCGAAGACCTCGACTCGCTGGCCACCGAGATCAGCCAGGAACCGCAGGACCTGCTCGAGTCGGGCGACGACGACGCACCGATCATCAAGCTGGTGAACTCGCTCTTGCACAACGCGGTGAAGGAGCGCGCGAGCGACCTCCACCTCGAGCCCTTCGAGAACGAGCTGCGCGTCCGCTTCCGCATCGACAACGTGCTCTACGAGCCGATCAAGCCGCTGCCGCGCTCCTTGCAGGCCAGCATCGTCTCGCGCATCAAGATCATGGGGCACCTGAACATCGCCGAGAAGCGATTGCCGCAGGACGGCCGCATCCGCCTGAAGATCGCCGGGCGCGACTACGACGTCCGCCTCAGCACGCTCCCCGTCGCCTTCGGCGAGCGCGTCGTGATGCGTCTGTTGCCCCGGACCCAGGAGCTCCTCGACCTCACGACCCTGGGCTTCGACGAGCAGCAGCTCGCGACCATGCAGAAACTGATCACGCGGCCGAACGGGATCGTGCTCGTCACGGGCCCGACCGGTAGCGGCAAGACGACGACGCTCTACGGCGCGCTGTCTCGCATCAACGCGACGGACAAGAACATCATCACGATCGAGGACCCGGTCGAAATCCAGCTGCCGGGGGTGGGTCAGATCGAGGTGAACGCGAAGGTCGGCCTCACCTTCGCGAGCGGCTTGCGTTCGATCCTGCGTCAGGACCCGAACGTCATCCTCGTGGGTGAGATCCGCGACCTCGAGACCGCAGAGATCGCGATCCAGGCATCGCTGACCGGCCACCTCGTGTTCTCCACGCTCCACACCAACGACGCGCCGAGCGCCATCACGCGACTCGTCGACATGGGCGTGGAGCCCTTCCTGGTCGGTTCGTCGCTCGTGGCCGTCCTCGCCCAGCGTCTGGTGCGCATGCTCTGCCCGGACTGCAAGACGCCGTACGAAGCTACCGCTGAAGAGCTGCGCGACCTCGGCGTCAAGGCGTCGGGCCGGCGAGTGCGCCTCTACCGCCCGGAAGGCTGCGCGGGTTGCAACTACGCCGGGTACCGGGGCCGGATCGGCATCTTCGAGCTGATGCAGGTCGATGACACGATCCGCAACCTGGTCAGCCAGAACATCGATTCGAAGACGATCAAGAGCGCGGCGATCAAGCAGGGCATGCATCCCTTGCGTGCAGACGGGGCGCGGAAGGTGCTGGCGGGTCTGACCTCGGTGGCCGAGGTCATCCGGGGCACGGAAGAGCAGGCCGCGGTCGCTCAGATCTAGGGGGACGGGTGCCGGTCTACGCTTACAAGGGCGTCACGGCTTCCGGGAAGAAGACGCGGGGGAACCTCGACGCCGAGAGCCCGCGCTCTGCCCGGGCTCGACTGCGTCGCGACGGCATCTTCCTCACGGAGCTGGCCGAGGGACACGAATCCGCGGTCCCCTCCGTGGGTGGGAAGAGCTTCGAGTTCTCCCTTCCCAGCTTGCAGCGGGTCTCCTCTCTGGACCTCGCGCTCGCCACCCGCCAGCTCGCGACGCTCGTCGGCGCCGGGATCCCGCTGGTCGGCGCGTTGCGAGCGCTCTCCGAGCAGGTCGAGAACCAGAAGCTCAAGAACGTGTTGGGCCAGGTGCGCGACCGCGTGAACGAAGGCGCGGCACTCGCCGACGCCATGACCGCCTCGGGCTCGGTGTTCCCCGAGCTGTACATCGGCATGGTCCGCGCCGGCGAGGCCGGCGGCGCCCTCGAGACGGTGCTGGACCGCCTGGCCGACTACCTCGAGAGCCAGGTCCGACTGCGGAACAAAGTCAGCTCGATCCTCATCTATCCAGCGATGATGTTCCTGTTCGCGTGTCTGGTGGTCGGAGCGCTGGTGACCGTCGTGTTGCCACAGATCACCGAACTGCTCGCGAGCCTCAACCAGCCCCTGCCCTTCTACACGCGCTGGATCATCGCGCTATCGAACTTCACCCGCGATTACTGGTGGGCGCTCATCATCGCCGGGATCCTCGTCGCCATGGGGTTCCGTGCCATCCTGCGCACCGAGCGCGGACGCTCCACCTACGATCGCGTGATCCTGCGGATTCCCGTGGTGGGACGCATGGTCCGGCTGGTGGCCATCTCGCGCTTCTCGCGAACGCTCTCCACGCTGCTCTCGGGCGGCCTTCCCATTACCCGCGCGTTGCAGACCTCGGGCGAGGTCGCGGCCAACACGGTGCTCGCCGAGGCCATCGAGGCCGCCCGCACCAGCATCACCGAGGGCGCCAGCGTCGCGGCGCCGCTGCGCGCGAGTGGCCAGTTCCCGCCGATGGTCACCCACATGATCGAGGTGGGGGAACAGAGTGGCGAGCTCGAGGGCATGCTCGTGAAGGTGTCCGACACCTACGAGGAGCAGGTCGAGACCACGGTGACGCGGCTCACGGCCCTGCTCGAACCGCTCTTGATTCTCGTCATGGTGGGCATCGTGCTGGTCATCATTCTGGCTACGCTCGTGCCCCTTCTACAGATCACGAGTTCCTTGGGTTGAGAGGAGACCTCATGAACACCGACCCCCGACATCTCCACGATTGCGAATCGAACGAGGGCCGGGCACGCCGAGCCCGCGGCTTCACCCTCATCGAGATCATGGCGGTGGTGCTGATCATCGGATTGCTCAGCACCCTCGTCGGCATCGCCATCTTCCCGCAGATCGACAAGGCGCGGGTGAACACCGCCCGCTCCCAGCTGAAGATGCTCGACGCTGCACTCGAGACCTACCGCATGGACAACGCCAAGTTCCCGACGAGCGAACAAGGCCTCGTCTCGCTGGTGCGACCGCCCGCCGACGCCCGCAACGCGCCCCCCGGAGGCAGCTACCTCCGGGAGAAGCGCGTCCCGGCCGATCCGTGGGGCAACCCCTATCAGTACGAGGCGCCGGGTCAGCACAACAAGCACGCCTACGACCTCTGGTCCCTGGGCGCCGACGGCGCCCCGGGCGGAACCGGCGTAGACGCCGACATCGGCAACTGGGCGTCGGACGACCTCGACACCTGATCTCGATGGGTACACGGCGCGCGCAAGAGCGACGCCAGGGCTTCACCCTCATCGAGATCCTGGCGGTCGCGGCGATCCTGGCGTTGGTCGCGGCTTTCGTCGCGCCCAACCTGGGCGGGCTGCGCAAGCGCGCGCTGCGTGCGGAAGCCCAGCGCATCAGCAGCCCGCTCGAGCTGGCGCGTCAGCGTGCGATCGTCACCGGGATCCCGCACCGACTCTGGATGGATCTCGACGAGGCCGAGTTCCGGCTGGAGTGGCTCGCCGACGATCCCGACCGCCCCGCCCGGCCTGCGGCGGGCGCGTTCGACCTCTACGGCAATGCGCCTTTGAACCTGGAAGCGCCCCTGGCCCAGCAGCAGCGCTTCCAACCGATTCCAGGGAACTTCGGACGCCTGCAGATCGTGACGGCGCCCTTCTATTTCCAGGCCCTCGATACCCCCGAAGGCGTGGTCGAGGACGGGCAGACCTACGTGCTCTTCCAGCAGGATGGCAGCGCGGACCAGAGCCGGATCTGGATCGAAGACAAGGAAGGTCTGCGCATCGCTCTAGACGTCTATCCGCTCGACGAGCGGATCCGGATCCGTGACGACGTCTAGCGCCACCCGACCCAGTGGCTTCACCCTGCTCGAGGTGCTCGCGGCGGTGCTCGTCCTCGGGCTCCTCTACACGGTCCTCGCCACCGCGGCGCTGCGAGGCCTGCGCTCGGAGGGCATCGATCGCCGCCGGGCCGAGGCGGCCCTTCTCGCCGACGCGCGGCTCGGTGAGCTCGAGGCGGCCTTCGCGATGGGACAGAACCTGGACTTCGGCTCCAGCGAGGAGGAAGTCCCGCCCTACACGGTCCGGGTCGAGGTCCTCCCCGAGGAGGTGTTGAGCCTGCTCCCGGCGGAAGTCCAGCGCCAGGCCGCACTCGAAGCGCGGGAGACGGGCCTCGAATCCCTGCTGATCGACGAGCGTGGCCAGAGCCGGTTGCAGCGCATCGAACTCGCCGTCGAGTGGGACGAGGCCGGCGAGATCTACCAGGTGCGACGCACCACCCACGGCTTCGACCCGGCCTCGGTGGCCCATCTGCTCCAGGCCCAGCAGGCCGGCGATGGCGGCGACGCCGCGGGCGTTCCGTCGGACACGGGTGACACGGCCGGCGGTGACGACGGCCTCGTCGAGGCCCTCGGTGGCAACGTCCCGCCCGAGCTGCAGCGGGAGCTCCAGGGCCGATGAAGCGGGCAGTCCCGCACGGATTCACGCTGATCGAGGTGATGGGCGTGATCCTGGTCACGACGATCCTGCTCGCGGTGGCGATCAACTTCTTCGTGAATCTCTCCCGACAAGCGACCCGTGCGAGCGAGAACACCCGCGAGGTGCGGCGCGCCGCAACGATCCTCGATCGCATCGCGGCCGACCTGGAACACACGATCCTGGTCTCGAAGCCGGCCGAGCTGGATCCCCTCTCCCACCCCTGGGTCTTCTTCGCAGAATCCCGCTACGGAGACGGCGCCGACCGGCTCCAGTTCATGATGCGGCAGGTCCCGCGCTCGACCGCCGGCCCTGCCGCCGACCTGGCCCAGGTGGCGTACACCCTCCACCGCAGCGACGACACCGACGGCGACACCTTCACCCTGCGACGCTGGGCCGCCCCTGGCCTGCCCGACGCGCTGCGCCTCGAATTCCCCCCCGAAGACGATCCCAACTCCTTCGTCGTGGCCGACGACCTCCGCTATTTCGGCTTCCGCTTCCTCGACGGCGGGGGCAACTGGGTCACCGAGTGGAACTCGGCGCAGCTGCTCGACGCGTCCGAGCTCCCCGTCGCCGTGGAGGTCCAGGTCGCGCTGAAGAACGGCGCCCCGCCGGTCGACGAGTTCGGCTTCGACGACCAGCCGCGCCGCCACGTGCGGCACGTCCAGCTCCCGCTGCGCCCGCTCGACCTGGTCCGGCTCTTCGACCCCGACGGCGATGGAGCGCGAGGGACTTCGAGTGGGGAGGACGGCGAAGATCCGGACCTCGAGGGCCTCACGATCGCCGACTGCATCGACTTCAACGCGATCGACGCGGGCGGCACCGGCCTCTCATCGAGCGACATCTCCACCCTCGAGGCGCTGGCCCAGCAAGCGGGCGACACCCCCTTCGCGCCCTACTCGGACCTCCTCGCTGGACACCCTGCGGTGTCGCCGAGCTGCCGATGAGCGACCGACGCCGCGGGATCGTGCTGGTCGTGGTGCTCTTCTTCGCACTGCTCCTGACCAGCACCGTCGCCACCTTCACGCGCAAGGCACTCATCGACCACATGATCGTCGCCAACCGCGACGCGCGTTCGGAAGCGGACGCCCTGGCGCGCGGCGGCGTGCGGATGGCGATGGCGTTGCTCCTCGAGGACCGATACCGGGCCGAGCAGAACGGATTCGCCATCGACCACGGCGAGGAGCTCTGGGCTCGTGTGAGCGGCCAGGCGTTTCCCGTGGGCGACCGCGGCACCCTCGAACTGCGGATCGAAGACCTCTCGTCGCGACTCAACCTGAATGCCGTCATTCAGTTCGATGACGCGGGCAACCCGGAGCCGGTGGGGCTCGAGCTCTTGAACCAGCTGCTCCTGCGCGCGATCGACGAGATCCCGCTCCCGCCGGGGGACAAGCTCTACGATCCCGTCGAGCTCGCCGCGAATCTCGTCGACTACGTCGATGACGACCCGATCTCGCTGCGGGGCGGCGCGGAGGACGACCTCTACCTGCGCCGGGAGCCCCCGTTCCGGGTACCCAACCGCCCGCTCCTGTCGGTCGACGAGCTGCGCCAGGTGGCGGGCTTCGATGGCCCGCTGGTGGAGTCCCTGCGGCCCCGGATCACCGTGTACCCATACGCCGGAGGCGGGGGGATCAACCCCAACACCGCCCCGCCGCACGTGCTCGCCCTGCTTTTCTTCAATGATGGCGTGGACCTACGGCTCGCCCCGGAGGACGCGATCCGGGAGATCCTGGAGGTCCGCGACGCCGGCGGGTGGGTCTGTGCGGAGGCAAGTGCCGAGGGCTGCACGCCGATAGGTGAACTGGTGTCCGAGAATGCCATCTACCCGACCCCGAACTTCACCAGCGACGTCTTCCGCGTCGTGTCCCGGGGACAGGTGGGTGAAGTCCAGCGCGTGGTGGAGGCGGTCTTCGACCGCGGCCAGGCCACCACGCCGCTGTTGCTATCTTGGCGCGTCAGGTGAGGGGAGACGTCGCGTGCCCATCATGAAGAACGTGCTCGGCCTCGATGTCGGGTCCCACTCGCTGAAGGCGGTGGAGCTCGAGCAGGGGCTGCGGACCCTCGAGGTCGTACGCACCTGCATGGAGCCGCGCGACCCGGAGCTCGCGCTCTCGGACCAGATCGCGCGAATGCTCCAGACCCACTCCATGCAGGGAGACCACGTCGTCGCGGCGATCCGCGGCGACCGGGTTTCGGTGCGTCGTCTGAGCTTTCCCTTCGCCGAGAAGCGCCGCCTCGCCCAGGCGGTGCCCTTCGAGCTCGAGGACCAGGTCCCCTACGACCTCGACGAGATGATCATCGACTGGGACGTCGCCTCGAAGGAGCGGAACCGCTCGGAGGTGCTCTCGGTGCTCGCGCCCCGCGTGGAGATCGCGGGGCTGATCGACTCGCTGCACGAGGCCTTCTGCGACCCGCGCACGATCGAGGCCGAGGGTCTGGTGCTCGCCAACCTGACGAGCGCGTTCGAGCTCGAAGGCACCCACCTGCTGGTCGACATCGGCCACGAGAAGACGACGCTCTGCGCGCTCCACCAGGGTGCCGCGGTGGCCGCTCGCTCCTTCTCGATCGCGGGGCACAGCTTCACCGAAGCGATCGCCGACGAGCGCTCGCTCACCATCGACAACGCAGAGCGCTATAAGCAGCAGCACGGCGTCGCCGAGCCCGGAGTCGGCACGCCCTTCCCGCGCGCGGCCGAGATCCTCGACAAGCTGGCCGATGAGATCGTGCGCTTCGCCAGCGCGATCGAACCCCAGGTGCCCGGTGGCGTCGACAGCGTGCACCTGTTCGGGGGCGGCGCCCTGCTGAGCGGAATCGACGAGTGGCTGACCGACCGCGTCGGGATCCCCGTCGAGCGCATCGGTCTTCCGAAGGAAGAGACGGGGCTCGGCCTGGTCGCGGGCGGATCGCCCGTGCAGCTGGCGCCGGCGCTGGCCCTCGCGCTCCGCGGCACGGCGCGCGCGACCACCCAGATCAATCTGCGCCAGGACGACTTCGCCCGCCGCGCCGACTTCACCCGCGTGCGCCGTGAATTCAGCAGCACCGGGACCCTCGCCGCGATCGTGGCGGGCATCGCCGTCCTCAGCTTCTCGGTCGGCGCCGTCTTCGAGAGCCAGGCCGCCGGCCGCGTCGAAGGCGAGATCGAGCGACTCCATCAGGAGGCGTTCCCGGGCCAGGCCATCCCGGACAACCCGATCAGCGCCATGCGCGAGGCCGTCCGGGACGCCAACGAACGCGCCGAGTTCCTCGGGGTCTACCGGGGCAACCTGTCGGCCCTCGACCTGCTCACCGAGATCTCGCGCCGGGTCCCGAAGGACCTCGACGTCGGCTTCGAAGAGCTGAGCATCGACAAGCAGACGATCCGCATTCGCGTCTACGCCACCAGCTTCGAGGCGGCGGATCGGCTCGGCGCCGAGCTGTCGAAGTTCGGCCCCTTCGATCAGGCGCGCATCGGCGCCATCGAGTCCGATCGGCGCACCGGCGGCAAGAAGTTCAACGTCACGATCAGCCTCGCCAGCCGCGAGGACGCGGAATCATGAAGGAACTCTGGGAGCGCATCCAGAAGGCCTACGCCGGCCTCGAGCCGCGCGAGCGGTTGCTCGTCTCGATCATGGGCGGGCTCTTCGCCGTCGCCCTGCTCTGGGCGGGTGTCGTGAACCCGATCCTCAGCGCGGCAGACGAGGGCGAGCAGCGGCTCGTGACCGCAGACCAGCAGCTGCGCGTCATGCAGCGACTGCGTCGCGACTACGACGACGTCCAGGGGCGGCTCACCGATGTCGAGGAACGCATTCGCAGCGGCGGTCGCGGCAATCTGCGCACCACCCTGGAGACCCTGGCACGCCAGGCGACCGTGAACATCGAGTCGATGGAGCCCCAGGCGTCGCCGACCCACCCGAAGTACAAGGAAACCAAGGTCGAGGTGGGCCTGCGCAACGTCACGCTGGCCCAGACCGTGAACTACCTGCATCAGATCGAATCGGCGCGTCAGGCGCTCTCGGTCAAGAGCCTCCGCATCAAGACCCGGGTCGAGAACCCCCAGTACCTCGACGTCACCTTCACCGTCTCCTCCTTCGAGCCCATCTGATGAGCGACGCGCTTTCCACGCCCACGTCACCGCGGCCGCTGCGCCTCACCGGAATCCTGTTCGCGGCGCTCGCGCTCACCTTCGTCTTCATCCTGATTCGCTTCCCCTACGACCTCCTCGCCGAGCGCGTCGCCGACTCGGTCGAGCGACAGACGGGAATGCGGATCTCGCTCGGCGAGATCTCCGTCGGGATCGTGAAATGGGGCCCGGGTCTCGAGGCCGAGGCCGTGCGTATCGTGCGCCCGAACGGAGCGCGCTTCGAGCTCGATCAGGTGGGGGCCCGCCCGGCCCTCTCGCTCTCCTGGCTGACCGGGAACCCGGCCCTCGCTCTCGAAGTGTCGTCGGTCCAGGGAGAAGTGGACGGAGTCGCCACCTTCGGAGACGCCGGGGGCTTCCACGGCACGCTCGCGAACCTCGACCTCGCCCAGCTGCCGCCGGATCTGCTGCGCTCGCCGCTGCAGCTCGAAGGCATCGCCAATGCCGACGTCGCCCTCGATGGAACCGAAGCGGGCACCGAGGGCAAGATCCGATTCGACGCGCAAGACGGATCCCTGGGCCACCCCAACCTGCCCTTCGCGCTGCCGTTCACCACCTTCAGCGGCGACCTCGATCTGGGCGGCGACGCCTTCGCCGAGATCCGCGACCTCAACCTCGACTCTCCGCTCGCGAGCGGCCGGGGACGCGGCACCGTGGGCAAGGGGCCGAGCTTCGCGAACGCCCCGCTCCGCCTGGAGATCGAGCTGACCGTCAGTGGCGCCATCCAGAGCTCGCTCGCGAGCCAGGGCGTCAAAGTCGGCCGGGACGGCACCGTGCGGGTGACCCTGATGGGCACGCCCGCGCGGCCCACCCTGCGCTGAGCCACGCGGCCTGAGATAGCCTGGAGCCGCCGTGGAAGCGCTGCAGAAGGTCTTCAAGACGCTCTCGGACCCGACCCGGGTTCGCGTCCTCGCGCTGCTCGAACAAGAGGAGCTCGCGGTCCAGGAGTTGATGGACGTACTCGGGATGGCCCAATCGCGGGTCTCACGACACCTCGCGATCCTGCGCGAGGCCGGCCTGCTCAAGGATCGCCGCGACGGCACCTACGTCTTCTATCGCTTCGCCCTCCCCGAGGATGGGCCCTGGCGCGAGACCTGGCGGCTCGTCCAGGCGAATCTGGCCGACGATGCCACCCGCGCCCGCGACATCGCCGCGCTCTCCCAGGTGATGGAGGCGCGTGCCGAGCGCACGCGCAGCTTCTTCGACGCGGTCGGACCCGAGTGGGATGCCCTGCGCAAGGTCTTCCACGACGATGCGCTGCGCAGCCGCGCCATCATTCGTCTCGTCCCTCCCGGGCTGCGCGTCGCCGACATCGGCACGGGCACCGGCATCCTCGCCGCCGAGCTCGCGCGGCTCGGCATGTCGGTGATCGCGATCGACCACTCGGCGCGCATGCTCGAGGCCGCGCGAACGAAGCTCGAGGCCGAAGGCATCTCCGGGGTCGAGCTGCGCGAAGGCGAAGTCAGCGCCCTCCCACTCTCGGACAGCGAGCTCGACGCCGCCTTCGCCCACATGGTGGTGCACTACCTGCCGTCACCGGCCGACGCGATCCGCGAGATGGCACGCGTCGTACGTCCCGGCGGCCAGGTGATCCTGATCGACTTCGTGCGCCACGAACACGAGTGGATGCGCCAGGAGCTCGGCGTGCACTGGTTGGGCTTCGACCTCGACGAGGTCGCGAGCTGGTTCGCTCAGGCGGGTCTCGAGGAGACCCGCACGGAGATCCACAGCGCTGGAAACACCGCGCGAGATCTCCCGGCCACCTTCATCGCGTCGGCGCGACGCCCGGACTGAGGGTGCTCCAGGCCGTCCTCTTCGATGCGACCGGCACTCTGATCGCCCCGCGCGAGCCCATCGGAGAGGTGTACGCCCGAGAGGCCGCGCGCCAGGGCGTCGAGATCTCGGCGTGGCGACTCGACGACGCGTTTCGCCGGGTGTGGCGGCAAGGCGCGACGCTGATCTTCCCCGACGCGTCCGCCGCAGAACGCCCCGCCCTCGAGCGCGCGGCCTGGCGCGACATCGTCCGACGCACCTTTCTCGCGGCCGACTCGGACCGACGCCTCCCCGACTTCGAGGAGAGCTTCACCACCCTCTTCGCTCACTACGCGCGCGCCGAGGCGTGGGCACTGCGCGGCGGGACGCGCGAGGCCCTCGAAGCGCTCCGGCGGTACGGCCTCCGGCTCGGCGTCGTCTCGAACTTCGACCACCGCCTCCCCGGCATCCTCGACGGACTCGGCGTCCGCGAGCACTTCGCTTCCGTGGTGCTCGCCGGCGACGTCGGCGCCGAGAAACCCGACCCGGCGATCTTCGAGCGCGCCCTCGCCGAGCTGGATGTGCCGGCCTCCGAGGCCCTCTTCGTCGGCGATGATGCGGAGAAGGACCTCGCCGGTGCGCAGCGCGCCGGACTGCGAGCGCTCGACGTCGGGTCGCTTGCTACGCTCGCGGAGCTTCCGGACCGGCTTCGAACCGGGTTCCCTTCTGCACAGGAGAATGCATGAGCCAGCCGCCGCCGCCGCGGGACTTCTTTCGGGACCGCTTTGGCTTGGACGATCGCAGCCTGACGGCGGCCCTCGACGCCACTCTCGAACGGGAGGTCGACTACGCCGATCTCTTCTTCGAGTACACCACCCAGGATTCGGTGGTCCTCGAAGAGGGCATCGTCAAGAACGGCGATCGGCACCTCGAACAGGGCGTCGGCGTCCGCGCACAGAAGGGCGAGCGCCAGGGCTACGCGCACAGCGACGAGGTCACCGTCGAGTCGTTGCGGCTGGCCGCGGAAACCGCGCGCGCGATCTCGAGCAACTCGGCACGCGGCGGCAGCGCCGCACTCGCGCCTAGTGGCGCCGGTCGCGGCCTCTACCCGGTCGCGCAGACACCGACGGACGTTCCCGTCGGCGAGAAGATCCAACTCGTCGAGTCCATCGACCGGTACGCGCGTGCCCGCGACCCGCGCATCATCGAGGTGATGGCGAGCTGCGTCTCCCAGGACCGCCAGGTGATGGTGGTCGGCAGCGACGGCACGGTGGCGGCCGACTTCCGGCCGCTCGTCCGGCTCAACGTCCAGGTGATCGCGAAGGACGGAGAGCGACGTGAGGTGGGCTACCAGGGCTGCGGCGGTCGCACCGGTTTCGACGCCCTCGCCGACCCGGAACGCTGGCAGTCCCTGGTGGACGAAGCCGTGCGCGTCGCCCTCACGAACCTCGAAGCCGAGCCCTGCCCGGCCGGCAGCATGACCGTCGTCCTCGGGCCCGGCTGGCCCGGCATCCTGCTCCACGAGGCGATCGGCCACGGCCTCGAAGGCGACTTCAACCGCAAGGGCACCTCGGCCTTCTCGGGTCGGATCGGCGAGCGGGTCGCGGCGCCCGGCGTCACCGTCGTCGATGACGGCACCCTCGAAGCGCGCCGCGGCTCGATCAACGTGGACGACGAGGGCACGCCCAGCCAGCGGACGGTCCTCATCGAAGACGGCATCCTGCGCGGCTACCTGCAGGATCGCCTCAACGCGGGGCTGATGGGCATGGCGCCCACCGGCAACGGCCGGCGCGAGAGCTACGCCCACCTGCCGATGCCCCGTATGACCAACACCTTCATGCTGGCCGGC
Source organism: Myxococcota bacterium (assembly GCA_039030075.1). NCBI lineage: Bacteria > Pseudomonadati > Myxococcota > Myxococcota bacterium. The sequence continues at coordinate 75,221 of JBCCEW010000016.1, forward strand.
GAGGACGACCCGGAGGAGATCCTGCGCTCGGTCGACCGCGGCCTCTACGCAGTGAACTTCGGCGGCGGCCAGGTCGACATCACGAGCGGCAAGTTCGTGTTCTCGGCGAGTGAGGCCTACAAGATCGAGGGCGGACGGCTCGGCGCACCGGTGAAGGGCGCCACGCTGATCGGCAACGGTCCGGACGTCTTGACGCGCGTGTCGAGGATCGGGCACGACCTCGCGCTCGACCGCGGCGTCGGGACCTGCGGCAAGGACGGCCAGTCGGTGCCCGTGGGCGTCGGCCTTCCGACCCTGCGGGTCGACGATCTCACCGTCGGAGGCACCGAAGGATGAGCCAGCTCCAGGACGCAGCGCGGGCCGCCCTCGAGGCGGCGCTGAACGCCGGGGCGGACGCGGCGGATACCGTGGTCGTGCTCTCGGACTCGCTCGAGACGCGCGTCCGTGGCGAAGAAGTCGACTTCGTGAAGCAGGCGCGTGAGCGCACTCTCGGCATTCGCGCACTGGTTCGCGGCGAGGGCGGCATGCGCTCCGCCATCACCTCCACCAGTGATCTCGGCGACGAGGCCGTCGCCAAGATGGCGAAGGAAGCCGCGCTGCTGGCGCAGGCCACCGCCGTGGATCCGGCGGCTGGTTTGCCCGAGGGCGGCTTTGCCGATGCGAACACCCTGCCCGACCTCGGACTCGTCGACCCCGCCGATCGCGGCGTCACGGCCGATGCCCGCATCGCCGACGCCCAGCGCGCCGAGACGGCGGCGCGCAGTGCCGACGCGCGGATCACCAACTCGGAAGGATCGCAAGCATCCTCCGACTTCAACGAAATCGTCTACGCGAACAGCGAGGGTTTTCTCGGTTCGTACGAGAGCGCCTACCACGGTCTCTTCGCCGAGCCCCTCGCCCAGGACGACGCGGGCATGCAGCGCGACTACTGGATGACCGTCGGCCGCCGGCTCGCCGATCTCGACGCGCCCGAGTCCGTCGGGCGCGAAGCCGCGGATCGCGCACTGCGCCGGCTCGGCGCGCGCCCGGTCCCCACCTGTGAAGCCCCGGTCATCTTCGACCCCCGCACCGCAGCGAGCCTGTGGGGCCAGCTCGCCGGCCTGGTGAGCGGCTACGCCGTCTACCGCGGCACCACCTTCCTGGCCGAGAAGCTCGGTGAGCAAATCGGCTTCGAGGGGCTCGACCTCGTCGACGACGGCCTGCGGCCCGGCGGGCTCGGCAGTCGCCCCTTCGACGGCGAGGGCCTGCCGGCCCGACGCACGCCGATCCTCGAAAGCGGGCGCCTGTCTTCATGGCTCCTCGACAGCTACTCGGCGCGCAAGCTCGGGCTCGCATCGACGGGGAACGCCACGCGTTCGGCGGGCAGCGCCCCGGGCGTCGGCGCCGCGAACCTGGGCCTCGAGCCGGGCAACGCCTCGCTCGAAGATCTGATCGCCGACACGCCGCGCGGGCTGCTCGTGACCGAATTGATCGGGATGGGCTTCAACCCCGTCAACGGCGACTACTCGCGGGGGGCCGCGGGGATGTGGATCGAGAACGGCAAGCTCACGCATCCCGTCGAAGAGATCACCATCGCCGGCAACTTCGGCGACATGCTGCGGGACATCGATGCGATCGGGAGCGACCTCTTGTGGCTCTCCCGGATCGGCTCGCCCAGCGTGCGCGTCGCGCGCATGACGATCGCGGGGGATTCATGAGCCAGACACCCGCCACCATGGAAGGGCTCTCGCTGCCCGACATCGATCGCTGGTCCGATCGGGTCACGGTCGCTCTCGGACAGAACCCCAACATGTTCACCGGTCCGGGCACCAACACCTACCTGGTGGGCACCGGGTCCGAGCGCATCCTGATCGACACGGGCTCGGGCGTCGCCGAATACCTCCCGGTGCTCGAGCGCGCCCTGGCCGATTGCGGTTGTCGCATCCAGGAGATCGTCCTCACCCACGGGCATCCGGATCACATCGGCGGCGTTGCAGACGTGCATCAGAGTCACGGCGCGCTGCGCGTCTCGAAGCGACCGCACGACGGCTTCGACGCGCCCTACGACTTCGCGATCACGGCGATCGACGACGGCGACGTGGTCGAGACCGAAGGCGCGACCCTGCGCGCCCTCCACACGCCAGGCCACGCCGAGGACCACCTGTGCTTCGTGCTCGAGGAGGAGCGTTCCCTCTTCAGCGGCGACAACGTGCTCGGCGTCGGAACGACCGTGATTCCCTCCCAGGGCGGCGACCTGCTCGACTACATGCAGTCGCTCGAGCGGCTGCTCGGCGAGGGGCCCACCGCGATCTACCCGGCCCACGGACCGAAGATCCCGGACGGCGTCGCCAAGGTGCGCGAGTACATCGACCATCGGAATCAACGCGAGGACCAGATCCTCGACGCGATGGCAGCCGGTCTCGACGACATCCCGGCGATCGTGGCGCGGGTGTACGCCGCCTACCCGGAAGCGTTCCATGTGCCGGCGCGAAGTTCGGTGGCGTCCCACCTGTTGAAGCTGGAGCGGGAGGGTCGGGTCTCGCGCGAAGGCGACGACCCGCTCGCCGCCCGCTGGACCCAGGTGTGAGCCACCCGGTTCTGGCCGGCCTCGCAAGCGAAGACGCCGCCGCGCGCGCGGCTGCCTGTGACGCCGCACGCCAGGACCCCGCCGCGATCCTCTTCGTCGATGCGCTGGTCGCGACCCTCAGCGACCCCGACCGCCGGGTGTGCCGCGCGGCGAGCGCAGCCCTCGTCGAGATCGGTCGCGATGACGATCAGGTCTTGAGCCGGCTACGGACCGTGATCCACGACTCCGCCCCGGCCGCGCGATTGGAGGCCGCCTGGGTGTGGGCGCGTCTCGAACCGCCGCCGATCCAGCTGCTGCCCCCGATCGTCACGGCCCTCGACACGGCCCGCGGCGATCGTCGCTGGCGCGCCGCGCGTCTGCTCGTCGAGTTGGGACGCCTCCACGCCGAGGTGCTGCCGGTGGTGGAATCCCTGCTCGGCCCCGAGCACCCGCCGCGGGTACGGCGGATCGCGCTCACCGCGCTGCGCGCCCTGGCCCCGGCCGCGCCCGCCACGCTGGAACGCACACTCGAAGCCAGCCGCGACCCGGATGCGGGGCTGCGGCGTCTCGCCCTCGCCACACTTCCCGCGCTGGCCGGGCCCGCCGAGGCGCCGGAGAGCCTCTGGCTGCGCTGCCTCGAAGGCGCCGAGCACGAGGCCGACGCCACGACGCGCCGGGCCGCGAGCCGCGCCCTCGACGCCCTGGGTGCGCCACCCGCCCACCTGCACGAGCGCGTCGCGCGAGTGCGGCGCGCGAACGCGCAGGAGCGGCCCGCCTCGACGAGGCTAAGGGAAGAGGAGAGCGTCCACGGAGAGGGCGCCTGGGCCGAGTAGCAGGATCGCGAAGCAGATCAGCGCGAGGTTGATCGTGTACTCGGCGCCCGGCGGATCGTTGGTGATCAGATAGCCCGCACCGCGGTGACCGACGATGCCCGCGACGGCCATCGTGACGATCAAGAGCAGACACGCCGGCCGGGTGAGGAAGCCCAGCGCCAACGCAGTGCCGCCGCCGATCTCGGAGAGCATCGCCATCCGCGCCTGCACCGGCGCCATCGGAACGCCGAGGCTCGCCAACCATTCGGTGAACCCCTGCAAGTTGCCCGTCCCGACGATCCCGAGCTTACCGAGCCCGTGCACCACGAAGCAGACGCCGATGCCGACGCGCGTCACGAAGAGCGCCACGTCGTAGAGGGTTTCGGTGCTTCCCACCAGCCAGCTGCCCCAGTCCATCGGGTTCTCCTTCGCGCGACGCGCCGGTCCCGAGACCGGGCATGGCATTCTGCGCGTCGCTGGCCTGCCCGAGCAGGCCATACTGACGCGCGATCACCGATAGCACAGGCCTTCCGGGAGGACCGACCGGTCTTCCGTAAGGACGCCATGGCCTTTCCGGAGCACCCGGTGCTTTCTGGAGGACTGAATGGACAAGGAGCAGTTCTTTCGCGACGCACGTCGCGATGGCGAAGGCCCCATCGCGGGGTTGCGCGTCCTCGAAGCGACGACGACCTGGGCCGGGCCGATGTGCGGTTGCCTGCTCGCCGACTTCGGTGCGGACGTCATCAAGGTCGAACATCCCGACGGCGAGATCGCGCGCCGCTCCCCGCCCTTCCTGCCCGGAACCGATCCCCCGCTCTCGTTCATGCACGAGACCCTCAACCGGAACAAGCGCAGCCTCGCCCTCGACCTCCACGAGGCGGAAGGCCGCGCCGTCTTCCTGCGCCTGGCCGAACGCTCGGACGTCGTCATCGAGAACTTCCGACCCGGCACGGCCGACGCCTGGGGGATCGGCTACGACGCCGTTCGCGCGGTGCGTCCCGACGTCGTGTACGTCTCGATCTCGGGGTTCGGACAGTGGGGACCCGACCACGACCGCGTGGGCTACGACCCTCTGGCTCAGGCGGCGAGCGGCTTCCTCTCCCTCAACGGTTCCCCGGACGGCGAACCCGTGAAGTCGCCGACCTTCCTGGCCGACGATCTCGCCGGGGTGCACGGTGCCCTGGCCGCGCTCGCAGCCCTGCGCCACCGCGACCGCACCGGCGAGGGGCAACACATCGACGTCTCGCTCCTCGATGCGCTCCTCTTCCAGTCGACCGGGTATCTCACCCTGGGCGCGCTCGACGCGCCCCTGCCCCGCCTCGGCAATCAGTTTCGTGTGGCCGCCCCGGCGAACACCTACCGCTGTCGCGACGGAAGCGTGATGGCCGGCGTGTTGCTCGACAGCCACTGGCGCAAGCTCAGTGAAGTGATCGGGCGACCCGAGCTCGGCCGCGATCCCCGCTTCGCGACGGCAACCGAACGCATCGCCCGACGCGAAGAGGTCGACGGGTTGCTCGCGTCGTTTGCAGCCGAGCGGAGCGTCGCCGAGTTCGTCGCCGCCCTCCGCGAAGCCAGCGTGCCGGCCGCAGCGGTCCGCAGCTACGCCGAGGCAGCCCGTGACCCGCATGTGATCGACCGCGAGATGCTCCAGGAGGTCCCGCGTCCCGACGGCGCCCGGGTTCCGGTGACCGGACCCGCCGCGAAGTTCTCTCGCACCCCGGTGCGGGTGCGTCGGCCCGCGTCGCCCCTCGGCGGGGAGACCCGCGAGGTCCTGAAAGAATTGGGCTTTTCCCAGTCCGAGATCGCCGCGTTGCACGAGAACGCCACCGTCGCGTCGGCGCCGCCGGGCCCACTTCCCGACGCGGGCGATTGACCCTCTATTCCAGCGGGGTAAAGTTCACCGCTTCGCATCCGCAGCCGCGGTTGCCGAGGGAAGTCCCCGCGAATGCACCGATTTTTCGGTGCCCAATGTGCAGGGGACGGCCCACGGGAGCGGCATGCTGCGGATGAAATCGACAGCGAAGCCGCGGCTTCCAACCCAATGAGGAAACCCGTGACGGAGACCATCCAAGTCGGGAGCGAAGTCCCCGACTTCACCCTGACGACCTACGAGCCCAAGACGGGCGATTTCGGCGAGGTGAGCCTCGCGGACCTGAAGTCGAGCGGGAAGTGGACGATCCTCTTCTTCTACCCCGCCGACTTCACCTTCGTCTGAGCGACTGAATTCGCGGCCCTGGCAGGGCTGCAAGATCGCTTCGAGAAGATGGGCGCACGGTTGATCACCGTGAGCTGCGACACGCACTTCACCCACCTCGCGTGGCACACCGTCGAGAAGGAGCTCAAGGACGTCCAGTTCACGATGGGCTCGGACAAGACCGGCGAGCTCGCGCGGGCCTTCGGCATCTACCTGGAAGACGCGGGCCTCGCGCTGCGCGGCACCTACGTGATCGCCCCGGACGGCAAGCTCCTGTTCTCCGAGGTGAATTTCCTGAACGTCGGCCGCAACGTCGACGAGATGATGCGCAAGTTCAAGGCGGCGCTCTACGTCTCCAAGAAGGACGAGGGCATCCCGCCCACCTGGAACGAAGACGGCGACCTCACGCTCAAGCCTTCCGCCAAGATGGTCGGCAAGGTGCACGAGGCGCTCAGCAACGACGGCAACCCGGCCTAGCGCTGCACGTTTCGTCCGAACATCCGCCCCGTCGGGTTCACCGGCGGGGCGGTTTTCGTTTGCGGGTGCGGTGCCGCGCCCGCTAGTCGTCGAGCAGTCCGAGGACGTCTTCCGGTGGACGCCCGACGACCGCGCGCTCCCCGTTCACCAGGATCGGGCGCTCCATCAGGATGGGCTGCTGGGCGATCGCGTCGAGCAGCGCGGCGTCCTCGGAGTCGTCGGAGAGCCCCGCTTCGGCGTAGGCGGATTCGCCACGTCGCACCCAGCCACCCGGGCCGCGTCCGAGACGTGCAGCCAACTCGTCGAGTTCGCTTCGGTCCAGGGGCGTCTCGAGATAGAGCCTCGTGTCGAACGCGACACCTCGCTCCTCGAGCAGGGCCAGCGCGGCACGACTCTTCGAACAGCGCGGGTTGTGAAGCAGCACGGGTCGGTCTTTCGGGAGCATCACACCTCCAAGGGTCGGCGAGTATTCCAGAGAAGCACCGGGGCCGCTGGAGCGTGTCCGACCGGGCTGGTTCGTGCCTTATTCGGCCCCCTTGGGCCCCAATCCTGCTATAAGGCTTCTCCAGCCGCGCCACGCAGGCGCGGGCCCATAGGAGTCCCCATGCCCAGCCCCCGCCGCGCCCTGTCCGTCCTCGCAGCCAGCGTGCTGCCCTGGTGCTTCGCCAGTAGCGCCGCCGCCGAGGGAACCGTCGACACCGGGGACACGGCCTGGATCCTGACCGCCACCGCGCTGGTGCTGTTCATGACGATCCCGGGGCTCTCGCTCTTCTACGGCGGCTTGGTCCGCACCAAGAACGTGCTCTCGGTGCTGATGCAGTGCTTCGTGCTGACGGCGCTGATGACCTTGCTCTGGTTGGCCTACGGCTACAGCATGGCCTTCGACACGACCGGCATGCAGGAAGGCGTGACGAACCTGAATTCGTTCGTGGGCGGGTTCGGCAAGGCGTTCCTCTCGGGTGTCGGGCCGGACTCCGTGTCGGGCACGATTCCCGAGCTGCTCTTCTTCGCCTTCCAGATGACTTTCGCGATCATCACGCCGGCGCTCATCGTGGGCGCCTTCGCCGAGCGGATGAAGTTCTCGGCCATGCTGCTCTTCATGGTCGGCTGGCTGACTTTCGTGTACCTGCCGATCTGCCACATGACCTGGGGCGGCGCGGGTGGCTTCTTCGCCGACTGGGGCGTCTTCGACTTCGCGGGCGGCATCGTCGTCCACATCACGGCGGGCGTCGCCGCGCTCGTGCTGGCCGTTCTGCTCGGCACGCGACGCGGCTGGCCGACGGCCCCGATGATGCCCCACAACCTCACGCTCACCGTCGTCGGGACGGGCATGCTCTGGGTGGGCTGGTACGGCTTCAATGCCGGCAGCGCCCTGGGCGCCGGCGGCAGCGCGGCCATGGCGTTGGTGGTGACCCAGATCTCGGCATCCACGGCCGCCCTCACCTGGATGGGAGTCGAGTGGGCCACGCGCGGGAAGCCCTCGGTGCTCGGCATCGTCACCGGCAGCATCGCGGGGCTCGCCGCGATCACCCCGGCGTCGGGCTTCGTCGGTCCGATCGGCGCGCTCTCCATCGGCCTGGCCTCGGGCCTGGCCTGCTACTGGGCATCGGTGATCCTGAAGTTCAAGCTCGGCTATGACGATTCCCTCGACGTGTTCGGGGTCCACGGAGTGGGCGGTTTCGTCGGCACCATCCTGGTCGCGGTCTTCGCCTCCGAGACCTTCGGCGGGCTCGAAGGCGACCTGGCGATCGGCTCCCAGCTCGGCGTCCAGTTCGGTGCGGCGGTCATCACCGTCGTGTACACCGCGATCGCGTCCTTCGTGCTCGCGAAGATCGTCGACGCAGTCGTCGGTCTGCGCATCGACGACCACAGCGAGGAGCAGGGGCTCGACCTCAGCCAGCACGGCGAGAGCGGCTACAACCTCTAGAGGGCGAGGGCTCCTGGCCCGGGCGCCCGCGCTTGTCGCGGGCGACCGGAGCTGATTGACTCGGTCCCGTGGCGGTCGAAACCGATCTCTGGGTGCGCGGGAACCTCGTGATTCCCGCGGACGAGCTGCGCGAGACGGCGAGCCGTTCGGGCGGACCGGGCGGCCAGCACGTCAACAAGGCGAACACCCGGGTCACCCTGCACTGGTGCCTCGCCGAGAGCCGTGCGCTCTCCGACAGCCAGCGCCGTCGGGTGCTCGCGCGGCTGGGCGATCGCGTCACGCGCGCCGGCAACCTCGTGGTCCACGCGTCCCGACACCGCTCGCGCGCGCGCAACCGCGAGCTCGCCCGGGAGCGCCTGGCCGAGTTGGTGCGCGACGCGCTGCGGACCCAGCGCCGACGCGTCCCGACCCGGGAGAGCGCGGCCTCGAAGCGGCGCACCCTCGAGGCGAAGCGCCGCCGCAGCGATACGAAACGCGGGCGCCGGCGCGTGGAGCGCGACCGGGAGTGATCGAGACACTGCTGCCCGAGGGCGTCGCGTTCGCCGAGTCCGAGATTCCCGACCCGCCCGAGCCGCTCCACCCGGACGAAACGGCGCTCGCCGAAGCCATGGGGCCGCGACGCCGCCCCGAGTTCCACGCCGGGCGCGCCTGCGCGCGACGCGCGCTCGCGCAGCTGGGGGTCCACGATCGTCCGGTCCTGCGCGGTGCCCGCCGGGCTCCCCTGTGGCCGACGGGCTGCGTCGGCGCGATCACCCACACCGACGCCTACTGCGCCGCGGTCGCCGCGCACGATCGCGACTGGGCCGGCGTCGGACTCGACGCCGAGCTGCGCAAGCCCCTCTCGACGCGCGCCCTCGAGCGCATCTGCTCGCCCGAAGAATGTGCCCACCTGCGTGCGCTACCGGGCACCTCCGCCGAGGCCTGGGGCAACGTCGTGTTCTCGGCGAAGGAAAGCCTCTACAAGGCGTACTTCCCCCAGACCGAGGTGTACCTGGGCTTTCGCGACGCCGCCTTGGAGCTCGACCCCGAGCGCGGCCGGTTCGCGATTCGCCTGGTCAACGACGAAGTGCCCGACCTGGCCGGACGGCGCGCCTTCGAAGGGCGCTTTGCGATCGCGACGACGCGCGTCTACACCTTTCTGGCAGCGCCCGCGGCTCACTGAATTCGCGCGCGCGCGTCGTCCTCGTCGTCGTAGCCGCGGAAGTAGGCAATCTCGGGTTCGGGCCAGCGCCAGCAGAAGTAGCCCTCGCCATTGTCGAAGCCCACGCGCCAGGAGCCGTGCACCTCGACGCCGAGCGCCTCCATGGCGCGCGTCCACTTCGCGACGGCCCGGTGCACGTCGTCGTCGAGCTGCTTGCGACCCGACGATCCCGCAGGCAGCTCCGAGCGCCGCGCATCGATCTCACCGATCTGCGTCACCGCCTCGGAGGTATGGCGGCGCACCTCGGCCAGGATCTCGCGCGCGCCAGCGAGACTCCAACAGCGAATGGGAGATTCGTCGTCGGTCACTCGTCCGCTTCGTCGTCGGCGGACATCTGGATCAGCGTGCGCACCACCGTGCTGCGCTGAGCGCCGCCGATGAGCCGCTTCATGTCCTCGTAGAGCGTCGGATCGTTCAGCAGGAGCCCGATCGTGCCCTCGCCGCCGTCCATCTTCGCGAGGATGCTGTTCAGCCTGGAGCCGGCCTGGAGCAGTTCGAAGACGGCGTCCTGCTCGGTGAGCTCTTCGTAGATCAGGCTGTGCAGCAGGCCCTCGCCCTCGGCGATCTCGTTCAGGATGCCTTCGAGCGTGCCGAGCGACGCCTCGATGCTCGCAACGCCGCTGCCCTCGTAGTTGTCGTAGATCAGGCTGTGCAGCAGACCACTGCCTTCCTGGATCTCCTTCACGATGTCGGCCACCGCCACCACCGAGGCCGCCAGGCCCTCGCCGCCGCTGTCGGCTTCGAACTCGGCCACCACCGAGTTCAGGTTGGCCGCGAGCGTGGCGATGTTGTCGAGAGCCTGGGTGCCGGTGTCGATCACCCGGGTGAGATTGGTCGGGTCGACGGTGCGGATCTCGGCGTTGGCCTCGAGGGGCGCCGCGTCGGGCGTCCCGAGCGAGATTTCGACGTAGCGATCGCCCAACAGGCCGATGGTCCCGATCGACGCGTGGGAATCGCCGCGGATCCGGCTCTGCACGACCTCATCGATCTGGAGCACCACCTCGACGCCGGGCGTCCCGTCGTCGCGCACGTCGAGGTTCACGCTCTCGACCCGGCCGACCTGGGTGCCCGCGAGCCAGACGGGCGCGTTCGGCTTCAAGCCGCCGACGTTGTCGTAGTAGCCGACGAGGCGGTAGCGCTCGACGAACACGCCCTGCTGGGACGAGAGCGAGAACACCGCCAGGGCCAGGGCCGCCAGCGACGCCATCACGAAGGCTCCCACGATCAGGGGCAAGCGGTTCTGGTCAGGCAAGGAGGCGTCCTCCCTCGAGTTCGTCGGTGTCGCGCACGCCGTCGAGGAAGGCGCGCACGTCGGGGTGGCTGGAGCTCTGCATCTCGTCGGCGGTGCCCTGGGCGGCGATCTCGCCGTCCTTGAGCAGCGCGACGTGGTCCGAGACTTCGAAGCAGAGCTCGAGTTCGTGGGTGACGACCACCGAGGTCACCTGAAGCTCGCGCTGGAGATTCGCGATCAGCTCGCCGATGCGGCGCTGGTTCGCCGGGTCGAGACCGGTGGTCGGCTCGTCGTAGAGGATCACCTTCGGCTCGAGGGCGATTCCGCGGGCCACGCCCACGCGCTTGCGCATGCCACCGGAGAGCTCGGCGGGCATCTTCGCCTCGATCCCGGATAGCCCCACGGCGGCCAGCGAATCCCGCACCCGTTCGGCAATGCGCGTCTCGGACCAGTCCCGATGCTCCCGCAGCGGGTAGGCCACGTTCTCGTAGACCGAGAGCGAGTCGAAGAGTGCGGCGCTCTGGAAGATCATCGAGACCGACGTCCGTACGTCGATCAGATGATGTTCGGGCAGCTCGGTGATGTCGGTTCCGAGCACGGTCACCCGGCCTCGATCGGGTCGCAGCAGCCCGATCATGTGCTTGAGGCACACCGACTTCCCGCTCCCCGATCCGCCCAGGATCGTGAACGTTTCGCCGGCGCGAACCTGCAGGTCGACGCCGCGCAGCACGGGCTGCCCGCGAAAGGCCTTGTGGACGTCCGACAACTCGATCAGCACCTCGCCGGACGTCACAGGATCACCATCAGCTGGGTCATGAAGTAGTCGCTGACCAGCACCCCGATCGAGGCGATCACCACCGCGCGCGTGGTGGAGCGCCCCACGCCCACGGTACCCCCGGTGGTCTGGAGCGCGGCGAAGCAGCCCACCATCGCGATCAGCCAACCGAAGACGAAGGTCTTCGCGATCCCCGAGAAGAGGTCAGCGACCGTCACCGTGTTGATGATCGTCTGCATGTAGAAGTTCGGATCGATCCCGAACTGGCTCCACGCGAGGATCAGCCCGCCGACGGCGCCGAGCACGTCGGCCATGGCCGTGAGCAGGGGCAGCGCGAAGGTGGCGGCGAGCACCCGGGGCAAGACGAGCTTCTGCACCGGATCGGCGCCCATCGAACGGATCGCGTCGACCTGCTCGGTCACCTGCATCGCGCCGATCTCGGCGGTGATGCCCGCGCCGACCCGACCGCCGACCATCAGCGCCGTGAGCACCGGCCCGAGTTCGCGCGCGAGCGAGAGTCCCACCACGCTGCCCACGTAGGGCTTCGCGCCGAAGCGCGTGAGGGCGATCCCGGTCTGGAGCGCCAGTACCATCCCGGTGAAGAGCGCCGTGATCAGGACGATGGTCGTCGAACGCGCGCCGATCGCGTCGAGCTGACGCAGGCATTCCTTGCCCGGGAACCCGGGCCGCAGCAGCGCCCGTCCCGTGTGGGCAGTGAGCAGCGCGAACTCGCCGAAGGACTCGACGGTCTCGAGCACCCAGACACCGAGGCGATCGAGCCACGTCGGGCGAGGCGGCGCCGCCAGGTCCGGAAGCGTTTCCTGGCTCAAGATCCCCCCTCCGCGACACCCACGCTCGGTACCTCGAGGCTTCGCCACCAGGCGTCGAAGGTCGGTTCCGCCTCTTCGAACCCAGCCCCGTCGCGCGCCGTCAGCACCCAGTCATAAGCGCAGCGGTCGCCGACCAACGTCACGGTCTTCACCCGCACGACGGCGCCATCCTGGGTGACGTCGAACACCTGCTGCCAGCCGGGAAGCGGACTCGCCTCGACGGCTTCGTTCTGTCGCACGACGTGCTCGGGCACGCCGATCCGGAGGTGCCGGGCCAACAACTCGGGCTCGGCGAGGGGCACCCCACAACGCGATGAGAGCGTCATGCGGACCGGTGGCTGGGAGGCGGCGGCTTCGCGCCGGTACGCGAGCACGCTGCCGTCGACCCGCACCCGCTTCCAGGTCGCGTCGGCCGCCGGGGGCGCGCCCACGCGATAGCCATGGCGTTCGTGGAGGAAGCCCTCGGGCGTCTCGCGCAGCGGGCCGCTGCAGCTGAGCCCCAGCGCGCCCGCTAGAGCCACCGATGCCAGGACGACCGTCCGGCTACGACGCCACGAGGGGCGACGCAGGACGAAGAACGAGGCTCGCTGGCAACGCGCGCGCCGGTCCCGGCTCATCAGAGGTCCAGGCTACCGGATTCCGCTTCTGGGTGGCAGCGTTGCGCGATCGTTCGCGCGCGAAGCGCACGGTCGCCGTCGGGTGGCAGCCGGCCGATCCCACTCCATACTGGCGCGCGTGAGCGACTCGCCCTCCTCCGCCGACGCGCGCCCGAGCGACGACACGCTCGTCCTGGCGAGCCGTTCGCCGCGACGTCACCAGCTCCTCGCCGAAGCCGGCATCGCCTTCGAAGCCTTGCCCGTCGACCTCGACGAGACCCCCGTGCCCGGCGAGGGCGCCGAGGCCACCGTGATTCGACTGGCCCGCGAGAAGGCCCAGGCGGGCGCCGAGCGCGTCGCGCCGGGCCGCCTGGTGCTCGGCTCGGACACGGGCGTGATCCTCGACGATCGGCTGTTCGGGAAGCCCACCGACGCCGCGGACGCCGTGCGCCTGCTCGAGACCCTGCTCGGCCGCACCCATCGGGTCACGACCGCGGTCGCGCTTGCCGAGAGTGGCAGCGGCAGGGTGTGGAGCTGCGCCGTGTCCACCGAGGTCACGATGCGCGCAGCGCCCCGCGACGAAGTCGAGGCCTACGTCGCCACCGGGGAACCGATGGACAAGGCCGGTGGCTACGGGTTCCAGGGCGAAGGACGGCGCTTCGTCACCCGCATCGAAGGCAGCGCCACGAACGTGATCGGGCTCCCCCTCGACGAGACCCGCGCGCTCCTCGAACGGGCCGCACGCGAGCGCGGCTCCCGGTGAATCCGGTCGCCCAGCGACTGGGGGAGCTGCGCGAGCGCGTGCACGCCGCGGCCCAGCGCGCCGGCCGCAAGGCCGACGCGGTGCGCCTGCTCGGCGTGGCGAAGCGCATCGCCGACGACGCCATCGTCGAGAGCGTCGCCGCCGGTCTCGGCGATGTCGCCGAGAACTACGTGCAGGAGGCCGTCGGGCGTCGCGCACACTTCGAGCAGGCCTTCGCCGAGCACGCGCTCGACCCGCCCGAGTGGCACTTCATCGGCCGCCTGCAGAGCAACAAGGCGAAGTCCGTGGTGGGGGCGTTCACGTGGCTCCACACCCTGGATCGGGCTTCTCTGGGAACGGCGCTGGAGAAGCACTGCGCCGCCCAGGACGTCCGGCTGCGCGTCCTCGTGCAGGTGAACACGAGCGGCGAGGCCCAGAAGGGCGGCGTCGCGCCAGACGCCCTCGAACCCCTGCTCGCGGAGAGCGAAGCGTGGCCCCATCTCGATGTCGCGGGTCTGATGACCCTGCCAGCACCGGCCCCCGATCCCGAGGACGTGCGACCCGCCTTCGCCCAGCTGCGTGAACTCCGCGATCACTGGCAGGCCACGCTGCCGAGCCTGCGCGAACTCTCGATGGGCATGTCGGGCGACTTCGTGGTGGCCGTCGAAGAAGGCGCCACGCTGGTGCGGCTGGGCACCGCGCTCTACGGGGCGCGCCCCCCGGCCTGACGCGACCGGGGAATCCCCGGGCGATGGGATAGCCTTCGCCCCCATGGAAGCGACTTCACTCGCCGACCAGCGAATCGGATTCCTCGGGGCCGGCGCCATGGCGGAAGCCCTGGCGGCCGGACTGCTCGAAGCCGGCGTCGCGGCCGACGCGCTGCGCATGGCCGACCCGGACCCGCTCCGACGCAAGCACCTCCAGACCACGCTCGGGATCGAGGTGGACGCCGACAACCCCGCCCTGCTCGACGCCAGCGACATCGTCGTGGTGGCCGTGAAGCCGCAGGTCGTGGGCCCGGTGCTCCAGGCCCTCGCCGACCGTCCCGAACGGACGCGCCCGCTGTGGATCTCGCTCGCGGCGGGAGTCCGCCTGACTCAACTCGAGGAGCTGTTGGGGGACGGTGCGCGGGTGGTGCGCGCCATGCCGAACACGCCCGCGCTGGTGCGGGCCGGCGCCACCGCGATCGCCCCCAACGCCGCCACCACCGCCGAGGACCGGCGTCGCGCCGAGGCCTTCTTCGGCTGCGTCGGACGCTGCTGGACCGCGCCCAACGAAGGCCTGCTCGACGCGGTGACGGGCCTTTCAGGCAGCGGACCGGCCTATGTCTTCGTCTTCCTCGAGGCGCTGGGCGACGCGGGCGTCCGGATGGGACTGCCCCGCGACGCCGCCTACGAGCTCGCCTTCCAGACCGTGCTGGGCGCCGCGAAGCTCGCCCTCGAAGACGGACGCCACCCGGCCGCACTGAAGGACCAGGTGACCTCGCCCGGCGGCACCACCATCGCCGGCGTCGAACGACTCGAAGCCGGCGGTTTCCGGGCGGCGATCCACGACGCGGTGGAGGCCGCGACCCGGCGCTCGCGGGAGCTGGCCGGCGACTAGCCAGGGCCACGCGCGGCTCGCGCTTCCGGGACGGGAAGTTCCAACGAGATCGGATACTTCCACCCCACCCCGAAAGCGTCGCCGCAGGCCTGCGCCTGCCGCCGGAAGAAGCCCGGTTGCCGCCTCAAGATGGGGCGCGCCGGCGTCGATTCACCGGGTGAGATCCATTTCAGGGTCCACCGGGAGGCCCGCGTGCGCATCACGCCGCTCGACGTCCGCAACCATGTCTTTCCGCGCAGCTGGTCGGGATACGACCGCGACGAAGTCGACAGCTTCCTGCGCATCGTGTCGGGCGACTACGAAGCCACCCTGCGCGAACTCCAGCTCGCCCGTGAAGAGGTGGGCCGGCTCGAGCAGCGCGTCCAGGAGCTGATGGCCAACGAGACCCTGCTCAAGGAAACCCTGACGACCGCCCAGCACCTCAGCGAGGACCTCAAGCAGACGGCGATGAAAGAGGCCGAAATGCTCGTGAGCGAGGCGGAAATTCAGGGCGAGAAGGTCCTCGACGCCGCCCATCGCCGGGCCGCCCGACTCGCCGAGGAGCTCCGCGAGATGAAGCTGCTGCGCTCGCGCGTGGCCGCCTCGCTGCGGGCCACCCTGGAACACCACCTCGAGGTCATCGATCACTTGACCGCCGACCCGGAAGCCAGCGATCCGGCAATCGAAGGCCGGGTCGAATCGCTGCTCGCCAACCGGGACCGGCAGGGCTCCACGGGCAGCTAGCCCGAGCACGCGCCCTCCCCTCCAGGCCCCCACCCGGGCCCTTCTCGCGCGGATCCCGCCCCAACGCCGGGCCCGATGTGCGCCCGCTGGCGGCCTCGCGGCGCCCTCAGTAGCCTCGGGCGCACACGATTTCGCGCCGCCACCGGCCCCCCGTCCCTGGCCCTTCCGCACCGCCGAAGCTCTCGGAATGCCGGAAGGCCCGGGATGCCGGAGAGCAGGCGCTGCCGCGAGGGCCTCGACCATGCCGATCTACGAGTACGCCTGCGACAACTGCGGGCACGAGTTCGAGGTCGAGCAGCGCATGAGCGACGACCCGGTCAAGAAGTGCCCGGTGTGCGAGGCCCTGAAGGTCAAGCGACTGATCTCCAAAACCTCGTTCGTCCTGAAGGGCGGCGGCTGGTACTCCGACCTCTACTCCTCCCAGAAGCCCGGCGAGGACAAGAAGGAAGCGAAGGGCGACAGCGACAGCTCGAGCTCCGACACGAAGAAGTCCGACAAGAAGTCGGACAAGAAGTCATCGGGCGACAAGCCGGACAAGGGCAAGTCGAAGGCGAAGAGCAAGGGGAAGGGCAAGGCGGCCTAGCCGCCCGCGACGACGTCCTCCCCCGTTCCCACCTCGCCAGCCCGGGGCTAAGCTCGGCGCGCGCCACCCGGCATCGCGTGGAGACCCCCATGACTTCCCCCATCGACACCGTCGTCGTCGACGGCTTGGGCCTCGCTCAATCGATTCGCAAGGAGCTCGGCGAAGCGATCGGCGCCCACGTCGCGGCCGGACGACGTGCTCCGAAACTGGCCGTCGTACTCGTCGGCGACGATCCGGCCAGCGCCTCGTACATCAAGGGCAAGCGACGCGCCTGCGACCGCATCGGCATGGACTCGACGGAAGTCGACCTGCCCGCCGACGCGACTCAGGAAGACGTCGAGGCCGTCGTCGCGAAGCTGAACGCGGACGACGGGGTCGACGGCATCCTGGTGCAGCTGCCACTCCCGAAGGGCCTGGATCCGGCGGCCGTCACCCACGCCATCGATCCGGCGAAGGACGTCGACGGCCTGCACCCCACCAATGCGGGGCTCTTGCTCCAGGGCCTGCCGACCCTGGTCGCGTGCACGCCCCTCGGCGTGATGGAAATCCTGCGCCGCCACGAGATTTCCCTCGAAGGCGCGGACGCGGTCGTGATCGGGCGCAGCGACATCGTGGGCAAGCCCGTCTCGGTCCTGCTGCAGCAGGCGAACGCGACGGTCACGCTGTGCCACTCGCGCACCCGCGACCTCCGCGAGCACTGCCAGCGCGCCGACGTGATCGTCGCCGCTGTGGGCGTGCCGAAGCTCGTCGAGCGCGATTGGGTGAAGCCCGGCGCCGCTGTAATCGACGTGGGCGTGACCGTCATCGACGGCGTGCTCACCGGTGACGTCGACACCGAGGCCGTCCAGGGCGTGGCGAAGATCGTGACGCCCCACCGCCGGGGCGTCGGCCCGATGACCATCACCATGCTGCTGCGCAACACGCTCACCGCCTACGAGGCGCGCACCGGTCGATGACGGACCTGTCGAAGACCCCTCTCTTCGCGCGGCACGAGGCGCTGGGCGGCCGCATGGTGCCCTTCGCCGGCTTTTCCATGCCGGTGCAGTACAGCTCGATCCTCGAAGAACACGCCGCTGCCCGCGAGGCGGTGGCTCTGTTCGACGTGTCCCACATGGGGCAGCTGCACCTCGAAGGGCCCGGCGCGGCGGCCTTCGCCGACCGGTTGTGTTCGCGCCGGATGAGCAGCCTGGCCGAGGGGCGCGTGCGCTACGCGCTGCTCTGCAACGAGGCGGGCGGCGTGGTCGATGACGTGACGGTCTACCGCACCGGCAGCGACGCCTTCCTCGTCTGCGTGAACGCTTCGAACATCGACAAGGACCGCGGCTGGTGCGAGCAGCACGCCCCGAGCGACGTCACGGTCCGTGACGCGAGCACCGACACCGGACTCCTCGCGCTCCAGGGCCCCGCCTGCCTCGCCGTGCTGGGCGCCCTGAGCAGCGACGACTGGGACGCCGTGAAGCGCTTTCGATTCGCCGCCGGACGCGTGGCCGATGTCGCCGTGCTCGCCTCGCGCACGGGCTACACCGGCGCCGACGGCTTCGAGCTCTACTGCGCGGCCGCGGACGTCGGCGCTCTCTGGGACGCCCTGCTCGACGCCGGTTCCGATCACGGGCTGCGGCCCGCAGGCTTGGGCGCACGCGACACCCTGCGCCTCGAAGCCGCCCTGGCCCTCTACGGCCAGGAGCTGGACGACACGACGACGCCCTACGAAGCGGGCCTCGACCGCTTCGTGGAACTCACCGCCGACGGCGAGGACCGCGACTTCCTCGGCGCCGACGCCCTGCGACACGGTCAGGCCGACGGCCCGCGCCGTCGCCTGGTCGGCTTCACGGTCCAGGGGCGGGGCATCGCACGCCACGGCTACCCGATCGTCGACGCCGGCGCCGAGATCGGCCGGGTCACTTCCGGCGCACCCTCCCCCACCCTCGGCCAGCCGATCGGTTTGGGCTATGTACCGCCCGAGCGCAGCGCCGTCGGCACCCGCCTGACCATCGCGGTGCGACAGCGCGAGCTCGAAGCCGAAGTGGTGCCGCTGCCCTTCGTATCGGGAAAGACCGCCGGTCGACCGGCGTCTCCCCCCAGAACCTGAACGCCCGAACCACCCGACGGAGACCCCCGTGGCAGACACGTCGATCCCCGAAGACCTGAAATACTCCGAGCAGGACGAATGGGTCCGCATCGAAGACGGACGCATCGTGATCGGCGTGACCGACTACGCCCAGGACCAGCTGGGGGACATCGTGTTCCTCGAGCTGCCCGAGGTCGGCACATCGGTGACTCGCGGCGAGAGCTTCGGCACGATCGAATCGGTGAAAGCCGTTTCCGACCTGTTCGCGCCGGTCTCCGGCGAGATCCTCGAGGTGAACGGCGCGCTCGTCGACGGACCCGAGCTGGTGAACTCGGACTGCTACGGCGAGGGCTGGATCCTGGTGGTCGCGGGCGATGCGTCGGCGGCCGACGGCCTGCTGGACGCCTCCGGCTATGCGAAGTACCTCGAAGACCGCGACTAGAGGCCCGGCCGGCGCTCAGCGCTCGTCTTCGTAGCCGTCGAGACGCGATCGGGCGATCCGGGCCCAGCTGCCTTCGGGGGTAAGCTTCAGATAGCGACGCCAGTGGGAGCGCGCCGTGCGCGGCAGCTCGAGCTTCTCGTAGATCAGCGCCATCGAGACGTGGACGTCCGGGAAGAGCGGATCGCTCTCGAGCGCCCGCCGATAGTGGGTGAGCGCGGTCTCGTCGGCCCCCGACTCTTCGCAGAGCGTTCCGAGGTTCAGGTTGCCCTCGACGTGGCGGGGGTCGAGGGCCAGCGTCTCTTCGAAGTGATCCCTGGCTTCGTCGACGCGCCCGCTGTTGAAGAGCAGCGAGCCCAGGTTGCAGTGGGCGTCGGCGTAGCGCGGGTCGAGGGCGATGGCGCGGCGGTAGGCGTCGGCCGCCTCGTCCCAGGTGGAGCGCTCGACATCGAGCTCGCAGCCCCGCTCGAACCATTCGCGGGCCGCGATCAGCGTCGACTGGGGATCCGGCGCCGACAGGGTCTCGACGGCGCCCTCGGTGCCTTCGCGCACGAAGTCGAGGACGAGCTGGCCGTCGGGCTCCATCCAGGTGCCCTCGTGGTGCACCAGCAGCCGCGGCGCTTCGCGCCAGGTGCGCAGAGACGGCAGCGGCTCGAGGCCCGGGAAACGCTC
The DNA here is from genome assembly GCA_039030075.1 of Myxococcota bacterium. Lineage (NCBI taxonomy): Bacteria > Pseudomonadati > Myxococcota > Myxococcota bacterium. The sequence goes on from JBCCEW010000016.1 coordinate 94,638, forward strand.
GCGCAGGTCGTCGGCTTCGCGGCGGATGCGCCGCAGGGAGACGCCCCGCGAGAGCAACCCGGCGATGGAACGCGCGCGCACCAGATCGCGAAAATCAAACGACGGCTCATCGCCGGATTCCGGAGTCGCGCTCAGGAGCGCGGTGCGTTCCCAGTATTGAACGCGCCGACGCGAGACACCGCACAGTCGAGCGACATCGCTCAGGGTGTAGGCGCTCACGGAGCGAAAAGGTACCGCGCGACTTCGCCCGCACAAGGGGACCGCGCGCGAAACCCGTCGCGATCGCGCGTTGTTGCGACGAAGTTTGCACGGAGATGACACTCGTCCGTGTCGCTCGCTGGAACCGCGGTCCCGGGACGCGCCTCTGGTTCCAGGACGGGCGTCGCACGCCTACCCGACGCGCGCACCCCGACGCGATGCGAGAATCCGTTTCCAGAAACGGCGACAAACCCTCGGAAGATTGACCGTTTTCGCGCCGACCCATACTCTGCCCGCATGTCGTCCCCGCCGCCTTCGCCCGCGCGCCGACGCCCGCCGGTGCCCCCGGAAGGCCTCGACGTGCGCACCCTCGCGCTGCTGGCTGCGATGTACGCCCTGCTACTCGGGAACTTCGCGCTCTACTGGACGGCGCCGCTGCCGCTGCTCGTGCACATGGCCGTCTCGGTCGCGGCGATCCACCTGGCGTTCACGATCTGGCACGAAGCGGTGCACGAGAACGTCTCGTCGTCGCGCCGGGTGAACGCAGCGGTGGGCGTGCTGGGCATGTTTCCGTACATGACGCCCTACTTCATGCAGCGCTGGATCCACCTGCGGCACCACACGCGCATGAACGAGCGCGACGACCCGAACTTCATCTACACAGACGGCCCCTTCGCCACCATCCTGCTGCGCTACCCGCGGGCGCTGGGCTACGCGAAGGAAGTGCTCGAATCCGATCCGCGCAGCCCGGGCGAGCGGCGCTCGGACCTGGCCAGCGTGGCCGTCGTCGCCGGGATCTTCGTCGTCGGCGCCGTCTTCGGGGTGGCCCTCGACCTGGTGCTGCTGTGGGCGATCCCCGTCGGCGTCGCGAAGCTGATCATGGACTGGTACATCAACTTCCTGCCCCACGCGGGGCTCCCGGCCGAGCGGCACGCGGGCACGCGCATCCTCGACATCGGCTGGCTCACACCCCTGGTGCTGCAGCACAACTACCACGCGATCCACCACCTCTGGCCCGGACTCCCCTGGCACCGCTATCGCGCGGTCTTCGCCGACCGCCGCGATGAGCTGGCCGCCGACGGCGTCCCGATCGAGAACCGCCTCCTTGGACCCTTCCGCGACCCCCGCCACGCTGACGCTGGTTGAGTCGCGTTGCGCCCTCTGTGGCAGCGACGACGCCGAGACGGTCGCCCGGGGCCATGACTACGAGTACGCGACGGCCGCGAACGAGTTCTCGTTCGTGCGCTGCCGCGAGTGCGCGCATCTCTACCTGAACCCGCGCCCCTCGGCCGACGACCTCGGCACCATCTATCCGCCCCACTACTACGCCTTCGGCAACGAGGGCACGGGCGTCGTGGCGCGGGCGCGACGCACCTGGGAGGGCGGGAAGGTGCGCCTCTACCGCGAATGCGTGGGTACCGGCACCAAGCGCATCCTCGACGTCGGCTGCGGCAGCGGGCGCTTCCTCGGTTTGCTGCGCGACTTCGGTGACCCGGCATGGGAGCTCGAGGGGCTCGACATCGACGCCGAGGCCGCCGCCGACTGCCAGGCCGCCGGCTTCGAAGCCAACGTGGGACGCATCGAGAGCTTCGAGAGCGAGCGGCGCTACGACGGCATCCTGATGCTCCAGCTGATCGAGCACGTGGAAGACCCGGCAGCCGTGGCGCGCCAGGTGTTCCGGCTGCTGGCACCGGGCGGCGTCTTCGTCGTGGAAACCCCGAACCCGGCGGGCCTCGATCACCGCCTCTTCCAGGGCCAGACCTGGGGGCACTACCACTTCCCGCGCCACTGGCACCTGTTCACCGACGCCTCCCTGCGCGGGATGCTCGAAGGCGAGGGCTTCGAGATCGAGCGGCACGAGAGCCTGATCAGCCCGGCGTCGTGGATCATCTCGATGCACAACGGCGTCGTCGCGCGCGGTGGCCCCGACTGGCTGGTGCGGCTGCTCGACTTCCGCAACCCGCTGCTGCTCTCGGTGTTCGTGCTGGCCGACTGGCTGCGCGCGAAGACCGGCGGTGCCACCTCGAACCAGCGCGTGATCGCGCGGAAGCCCGCGGCCGCGGGCTAGAGCGGCGCGCTAGGGCCCGTCGTTGCTCGGCTCGGGCACGCGCTCCCAGATCACGAAGCGTTCCCGGTCGTTCTCGGCCAGCACCGTCTCGTAGCGGTGCACGAGCCCACCCGGCGTGTAGGGCGACAGCGCGGGGATGTTGTTCGTCGACTGGGTCTTCACCTCGAAGGCCCTCGGCGCATAGCGCGCGCGACGAAAGAGCGTCTCGAGGCTGTCGTACTGCTGCTGCCAGGGGCGCGGGACGATCACGTCGGGCTGGAGTTTGAGATCAGCCTCGAGGTTGGCGCCGTAGTAGCCGACGATCACGTGGGCACCGAGGTAGTACATGAGCACGGGCTCGGCGTAGTTGGTGGCCACGACGAGCTCTTCCGGCCGGTCGTAGCGCTCGAGCAGGTACGGCACGGCGTAGTCGAGGGGCCCCTTGTAGGGCGTGCGCATCTCCGTCAGGCGCCCACCGAGCTCGGGTGCGCGCACCGCGAGGGAGGCCACGACGGCGATGGCCGCGGCCGCCGCCAGCCCGCGCCGCCAGCCCACGGACACCCCGCCCTCGGCCGCGAGCACCCGCCACAGCAGCCGCGCGTCGACCAGCACGAGCAGGGTCACGAGCGGCCCCATCGTGAGGAAGTAGCGCTCGAAGAGGAACGGGCTGCGCGTGACGATCGCGGCATACGCGAAAAGCAGAACGACCAGGAACGCCGACAAGCCGCGCAGGGCTTCGAGGCCGGCGGGCCAGCGGCGATCGGGGCGTGTCCAGAGCGCGATCCCCAGGAGCGCCTTCAGCCCGAGCACCAGGGCCCCGAACTCGAAGCGCAGCATGCTGTGGGCCACGAACTCGAGGTTGCGCGCGTAGACGGCCAACGAGCTGTCGAACTGGTCGAACCAGCGACTTGCCTGGAACACGAAGTCGAAGAACAGGAGCAGCGGCAGCACCGCGGCGGTGGCCGCGAAGACCGGGGCGTTCTCCCAGAGGGTGAAGCGCACCGCCTGCCAGAAGCGTCCGACGATCCCTGCGCCCTCGCCTTCCGCTGTCTGCACCTGACGCCAGCCGCGGAAGAACAGGAACAGACTCGCCGCCGCGCACCACACCCCGAAGGCGGGGTAGAAGGTGTTGAAGAGCAGGAACAGCGACGTGAAGGTGAGGAAGGCATAGCGGCCATAAGAGAGGCGCGCGAAGAAGTGCCGGTAGGCGAACGCGTAGAGCAGCGCGCCGTAGAGCAGGATCACGATCGGGTAGTAGCGGGCCTCGCGCAGGTGGAGGATCAGCGAGATCGACACGCTGAGCATGGCCAGATAGGCGAGCGCCGACAGCTGCCGAGCGCCCGGCCGGCCGCGCAACCCGGGCAGGATCGCGACGAAGAGCAGCGCCAGCCCGAACACCCCGGTGACGGTGTAGGGGAAGCGCAGCCAGAACGTCTTGTCGTGGACGTCGGTGGCGCCTTCGGCCAGGGCCACTCCGATGGCGCCGAGGTAGTAATTCATCCACGGGGCGCCGGTGTAGGCGTCGGTGCGCTCGTCGACCCCGAGCTCGAGCTTTTCCTTCAGGCCGTAGAGCACGTTGGGGCCGTCGTGAACCTTCGGAAAGCCGTAGCGGAGGATGCTGCGGCCGAAGATCACCGAGTCGCCCTCGTCCTCCCAGAGCAGCGGGTAGGAGAGGTGCACGAAGAGCATGGCGCCAAAGACGAAGGCCGCTGCGGCCAACAGCCCGGCCAGCACCGGGCGCGGTACGATTCGAGACGTGGGGGTGGAACTCGCAGCCGGCGCTTCACGGGGCACCGCCGCATCTTAGGGCACGGCACCGCCGCGCGGATCGCAGGGGCGGCGGCTTTGCCCTACGCTGCGCCGCCGTGAGCGCCCTGCGACCTGCCCAGGGCCCGAGCGGCGGCTGACACCATGCCTGCCCCCGGTCTCGGCGCCCCCTCCGACGCCTCCCCCGACGACGCCGATGCCCGCTGCCCCCAGTGCGGCTCCGACGCGCGACACCTCCGCTACCGGATTACCGACTTCCGTGTCTACGACTGCGCGAGCTGCGGCGTCGTATACCTGTGGCCCCAGATCGACGACGACACGGTGCGCGAGCTCTTCCAGACCCTCTACACCGAGGGCGAAGGCTCGGTGCCCGAGCTGAAGACCTACTACGACTTCACCTACCACGACCGGCCCGACAACCCGCTCGTGGACCAGTATGAGCGCTGGCTCGATTCGATCGAACGCGAGCGGCAACCGGGGAAGCTCCTCGACATCGGCTGCGGCACCGGCCTGTTCCTGGCGGTGGCGCGGCGCCGCGGCTGGGAGCCCTACGGCGTGGACGACTGCGTCGAGGCGACGAGTCACGCACGCGACCACTTCGGACTGGATGTCTGGAACGGCCAGTTCACCGAGTTCGCGGCCCGCGAGGGGCTGCGCTTCGACGCGGTCACGATGTGGGACGTGATCGAACACGCGCGCGACCCGGTGGGGCTGCTGCGCGCCGCGCGATCGGTGCTCGAACCCGCTGGTGTAGTGGCGGTCTCCACGCCGAACCAACGCAACCTGATGGACGACGTGGCGGGGCTGCTCTACCGCGCGACCGGCGGGCGCCTGACCGGCCCACTCGAGAAGTTCTACATCGAGCAGCACTTCCTCTACTACGGCCCCGACACGCTGCGCGACGCCTTCGACCGCGCCGCGCTCGACACCCTGACGCTCCACCGCGAAGAGACCGACCTGCGCCGACTCTCCCTCGCCTGGCCCGTCCGCGCGGGCCTCGAAGCGCTCTTCTTCACGGCGCGCCGGCTGGGCCTCGAGAACCGGCTCTTCGCGCTGGCGCGGTTGCCGGACGCGGCCCCTGCCGGCGGGGCGCCGGTCGGAACCGCGCCCACGGGCCCAACGCGCGCGTAACCGCAGCCAACGCGCATCCTCGCGCGCTTTCTTCGCAAAGCACGCGGCCGCGCGAAACGAACCCGAGCGTCCTCGGAGGCTTGTGCCCACCTCGAAGCGCCCCAAGCGGCGTACCGCCGCGCCGCCCCCACCCTGTGGTGTACCTTCGGTGCGGGTTAATGAGTGGTCAGGCAGCACGGGTTCCTGGAATGCGTTCCCAGCGTCTAGCAGTCTGTACTGTTCTTGCGGTTCTCATCATGCTGCTGTTCATCCCTGCCGTCATCGCGGTAGCCTCGTCCTACAACGAGCGCAACGAGATCCAGTACGACGAGGACCTCGACTACCGTCGGATCCTCTCAAACGTTCCCCAGCTCGCTATCAGCGACTACTCAAATGCACTGCAGGGCGGGTTCGGCAGCCCCTGGGTAACCATACATACCGCCCTGCTATTCCCCCTCTGCTGGGTCAGCACGCTCGCCCTCTTCGCGTTCTCGTCGAGAATCCCGCCATCGCTACTCGTGGCCGTACTAGCGGCTCAGTGCATGCTCTTCCTTCTCGCTGGAGGCCTGCTTGGCCTCATCACGCTGCCTTGGAGCATCGTCGACACCCGCCCTCATGATGGCGAGTGGCTTGGCGAGCATAGGCCCGTCTTTCACGTGCTCGGCCTCTGGGGACTATTTTGCGGTTTCGCGGCCCGCATGTTTCGCACTGGCGCGCGTGCTGCCTAACACGGCGTTGCAGCTGCCACCCAGCAGCGAGATCCAAATCCCGGGTAGACTGTGGCCTCAAACCAAGGCGACTTAGCACTCCCGGCAGCAGCTGGGCGCAGCTGAACGCCTGATCCGTTAGGCAGCCGCATGTTGCGCGCTCTGGTCATCGGAATCGCCGCCTTGCTCCTGAGTGGATGCCCTTTTGCCGGCACCACCCAACTCGATCTCCGGCCTTCCACATCACCTCTACCTGAGCCCGAGCCGATCAACAGGCCGGGCGATCTTGTCCTTGAGAACACCGGTTTCGTGTTCCCAGAGAGGTATGGCGACTTCATCCGCGTGGCCGCGCTTCGTTTCGACACCGCGGGCCTCGATCTGAGTGTCGGGTACAACTATCGAACCGCAGGTTGTCTCATCGCGGCAACCGTCTTCGTCTACCCGACACCCCGAATGCAGTTCGTGGGTGCGAGCAGCGAGGTGATCGAGTCAGTTCAGGCGCGCTGGATCTCAGAAGAGTTCACCGCACGTGTCGCGGAAATCAGGGCCCACCACCCGGATATCACCTCGGAACTGACCTATGAGGCCCATCTACCCTATCGAGGAACTGCGCTCACAGGCCCTGGGTTCTTCTTCGAGGCCCGGACGAACCGTTCGGAAATGAGCCTCTTCGTTCATGACGCTCGATGGTTCATCAAGCCTCGGTTCACGTACCCGGCTTCTTGTCGCGAGCAGGCGAGAGGCCTCATCGATTCGTTCCTGAGGAAACTCCCTTGGGCGGCTGCTTAACAAGGCGTTGCAGCTGACCGGGGAACCACGCGGTTCAAATTGGCCCTGGCATACTGGGGTGGTGCGCTCAGTCCATGGCGGCAAGTAGCCCCGGTAGCTGAACGCCTGATCCGTAAGGTGGCCTTGTCTTGGCGAAGTTCGTCATGCGAGACGCTACGCGCCATGAACAGCTAGTGAGCGCATACGAGGGACTCGTCGCGTCGCTCGACGACGGCTACGACATGAGCGTCTACGAGTACACCAACGACCTGTCTTGCCGAGACTTTCTGGAGGAAGCACGGGAAGAACCGGGTGTGCGCGAGCTGTGGTCCAGAGTGGTCGCAGCGGACGAAAGGCTTCGGGCACTTCTGCTACCTACCCTCAAGTGTATCCACGGTCGTTGTCCCAAAGAATGGTTTTGGTACTGGGGCTACCCACCGAACAGCCCTGAGCTTGAGAACGACCTCCGTTCGCAGGGCGCTATCTAGCAGGGCCTGCTGCTTGCGCGGCACTTCCTGGCCGTTGATTCCGGTGCTCACGGACCTTGCCCCGGCTCTCCCGGTGCGCACATCCTGCCGAAACCCCATCTAACGAGGCGTTTGAGCGGACCTCCCTCACGCGGCCGTTCAACCGAGCCACCCAGCCCCTTTGGTACAGTCGCTCAGAGCTTGGTGAAGGGTTGCCCCCAAGGCGGGAGGCAGCCCAATGCCGAAGTCGTTAGGCCGCGTGAATGCAGTTCGAGATGCATCTGGAGCCTGCCGACATCACAGCAGGGCAGCTGTTCTTGCGGCGGTCGTTGGATCAGACGCCCGTATGGTGGTACGTCCTTGGTTGTGTCGGCCTGGGTACTCTATTCGTGTTCGGTCGACGCGCGCTTGAGTTCGACTTCCACTACCTGAGTGCCGGATTGACGGTTGGGCTTGTGGGCCTCCTCTGGCTGGCATTCTCCATTCGAGCGCGCCGGGTCTTGGTTCCATCGGAGCGGGGCGTTGTCCTCGGACCACACCAAGTGACCACAGATGACCAAGGGATTCGCTTCGCTTCCCGGCACGCCGATGTCCTCTATCGCTGGCCCACGGTGAGGGGCTGGTCGGCTCAGGGCGAGCGAATCTTCATTAGCGTCGACCGGTTGGCGGTCCTGGTGATTCCGGCCCGTTGCTTCGAGTCAGGCGATCAGAAATCTGACTTCCTCTGCGAGCTGCAGAGACACGCGGCCCAACAAGGCGGTGTAGCTGACACCCAGCAGCGAGGTCCAAATCCCGGGTAAACTGCGGCGTCAAGCCAAGGCAGCTCAGCACACCCGGCGTCCGCCGGGTGCAGCTAAGCGCCTGATCCGCTAGGTGGCAGGATTGGTAGGGACCCTGTTCGGCATTGCCATTGCTCTCGCCTCGGTCCATGCGAGCACCTTGGACGTCCGGCCCGCCGGGTTCCCGCAGGAAGCCTGGCTCGAGGCACTCGAGACCCTTCCCCAAGAGCACGTTGTTCTTGTTTCGGCAGCCAAGGCCTTCCCCATCCCACCTGGCGGTTGCCCATTGCATCCACCTGAGGGCGCCCCAGATGATCTGGATGCGCTCCTAGCGGCGATTTCTCCGCCAAGATGTGGCCTTGTTGTCGCTGTGGATCTCGATCCACACCCGGTCTGCGTCAGCCTTCTCTACTACCAGCTGGTCCCCTCCGAGCGAGGCTGGGCAATCGCTTCGCAAACTCGAGGCAACCAGTGCGGCTGCGCATAGAACGCGCCTGCTACCCAATGAGGCGTTGCAGCTGGCCGGGGAGCTGCGCGCTCCATCCTCGGCTTCTGGCATACTCGAGGGGTGCGCTCAGCCCATGGCGGCAAGTCGCCCCGGCAGCTGATCGCCTGATCCGTTAGGCGGCGAATACTTGGAGCTCAAGCTCAACCCAGGCGATACCGTCGAGTCGCCCACCGCGAGTGACGTCGAGGAGGGCATCCGAGGGCTACCCGACAGCGATGACGCGTTCGCGATCCTTGCGTCCGAAGAGCAGCACTACATCCAGACCTCCGGTCATCCCGGCATCGGCTTCATCATGGAGTACCGAGAGGGCGGCGAGGACGATCACTTCCACTGCGTCCGGAATGCCATCCCTGCAGACCAAGTAGTGGATGCTTTCCTGTCGTTCCTCCGAGGCGACTCGGCCTTCAAGGCTGATTTCCCTTGGGCGCCTGGGCACTACGGCGGTAGCGAGGAGCCTGCCCCGGTGAAGTTCCGGTATGTCGTTCTCGCATTCGTGCTGGTTGCGGCTTTCCTTGCATACCGCCTGTGGTTCGCCGCCTAGCAAGGCGTTGCAGCGGACCACGGAACCGCGCGTTCCCATTGCAGCTTCTGGCATACTGTCGTGATGCGCTCAGCTCATAGCGGCAAGGTGCCCTGGCAGCTGAACGCCTGATCCGTTGGTCCGCGTGCATGTCGAGTTGGCGAGCAGCACACGGTGGGTTTCTTGCGACGATCCTACTGATGTCGACAGGCGCACCCGCGTCTGCAGCCCAGGGCTCGAGCGGCTTCGATTGCTCGAGTCGGAAGTTGTCGCAGTCTTCCCAGGCTCTTTGGTCTTCACGCCCACCAGCAACCTACTGATCGTCGTGGGCAACCTCTCCTCATTGGACGACCACGCCTCAGCATGCCACCGCGTAGCGGAGATCGCAGCAACGGCGCGAAGCGCGCGATCACTCCGCGTGATCTGGCGGTTCCCATCGGGAGCAAGAGTTGCGTGTGCTCAGGCCAAAGACCCCTATGTGAGCGCACCAGAGCCCATGGCTCGGGAGTGTTTTCTCGGGCTGCCATCCTGCGAGCGCCTGTGTCCGGAGGTCTAGCGTCATGCCGCCTGACAAGGCGTTGCAGCTGACCGGGGAGCAACGCGGTCCGATTCTGGCTCTGGCATACTCGGGTCGTGCGCTCGGCCCACGGCGGCAAGTCGCTCAGGGTTCGACGCCGGCTCGATAGGCAGCGGGGTGTCGACATGCCGCGATGTCCGATATGCCTCCGCACGTTCTCCGTCGAAGAGATCAGCTTCATGCGTGACTTCGCGAACCCGCGGCCGGGATCCACGAACTGCCGAGAGTGCGGCGCGGCACTCCGATGGTCGAAGGAATCCCTGGCCCCCCACGCGAAGTACGAATGGGCGGCGGTCGGCTGCTTCATTCTCGCAGTCTGCTCGATGGGGTACTACGGACTCTCGTTCGTCCCGCCGGGAATCATCCTCTTTGGCCTTGCGATCCTCTATGCGGGGAAGGACATGCCTCAGCTCGAGGCCTTTGCGCCCAGCGACGCAACCGAGTCGACTCCCCGCTTCGACCACGTCCGGGCATGGGGCGGAGCGTGGGTGGCCCTCAACCTGTACTTGATGCTCGGCGCGTTGGCCTATGGGGTCTGGAAAGCGTCGTAGAGAATGGCGCCCGTCACACTCTGCATCGTGTCCGTACTCGGGCTGCTGGTCGCCGAGCGAAAGGATCATGCCTGGGGACGGGCCGTGTTCAAGCTCTCTGCGTCCTCGGCGTTCGTCTGGGCGGGGGTGTCGTGGGGAGCGCTCGATTCGGGCTTCGGGCAGTGGATCCTCGCCGGGCTCTTGCTGTGCTGGCTCGGGGATGCCTTCCTGTTGGCCTCGGGCCAGAGCCTCGGGTTCGGGCTCGGCATCGGCGCGTTCCTGGGCGGCCATCTGTCCTATGCGGTTGCGTGCACACGGCTCCCCCTCGACGCGGGCGCGCTGGCCGTCGTCGGACTGGCGCTGGCCGTAGCGGCGACGCTCACCTTGCGACGGATGGGCCCCCACCTTCCTCGCGAGTTCCGGGTTCCCGTCGTCCTCTACGTCGTGGTGATCTCTGCGATGTGCGCGCTCGCCTGCGCGGCCGCGGCGCTGGGCGCGCCGCCGCTGCTCGGCGTGGGAGCGATCGGGTTCGCGGTGTCGGATCTGTCCGTGGCGCGCGACCGGTTCATCGCCGAGAGCTTCTGGAACGGTGCGTGGGGACTGCCCGCCTACTTCTTGTCGCAGCTGGCGCTCGCGTCGACGGTCGCCGCCGTTTGAAGGCCGAGGAGAGTCGGCCCCTCGGAGCTTGCGTGCGCCGAGAGCGGAACGGAGAACCACGCGCACCGAACCTCGCTCTGCCATACTGATTCGGTGCGCTCAGCCGACGGTGGCACGGTGCCCCGGCAGCGGAACGCCCGATCCGTTCGGTGGCCTCCAGATCGTTTCAATGACACTTCCTCAGCTCGCCCTCTCAGGCCTCGTCACCTGCTCCATCGCCTTCGGCTGCGCGGGACCATCGGGCCCATCCATTCAACTCGACCCAGAGCTCCGGTCGCGTTCCCTGGACGACCGACTCCAGTTCCGATCGGCATTGGAGGCGTCCTGCAGCCAGATGGCCGAGGTCGACATGGTCATCGCGCAAGCCATCTCGATCGGTGCGCCGGTCTACAACGCCGGCTCTCCCCTCGGTTGCTACCGAATCTACGAGGGCGCGGCCTACAAGCTCCTGTTCATGCTGGACCGCAGCTGCCCAGACCTCACCGCGTTCGTTCGCGCGAGCCTCGCCCAGGCCGAGGCCGACGCGGCGATCGATCGCAAGGCGTGGACGATGCGACGCACTTTCGACACGATTCTGGGCGAACCAACGAGCACAGCCCCTCTCGTTTCGCCAACGTTCTAGAGCGTCCCGCGCCCGCCAGGCGACCGGATCGGAGAATCCTCATGCAACGTGCTTGTCTCACACTCGTGGCGCTCCTCGTCGCGGGAGCCGTGTCCGCGGAGGATCCCGAACCGGGGGTCGCTCCCAGCATCACCCCGAACGAGCTACACGCCCAAAGCGTGAGTGGCAGCGCGCCCGTGATCGTGGACGTGCGGACGCCTGAGGAGTTCGCCTCGTCGCATATCGCCGGAGCGATCAACATCCCGTTCGACGAGGTCGCCGAGAGAATCGAGGAGATCGATGCTCCCGAGGGCGTCGCGCTCTATTGCATGGTGGGTCCGCGTGCGCGCAAAGGAGAGTCGGTGCTTCTCGCTGCGGGATACGACAAGGTGTTCCACATCGAGGGAGGTCTCGCCGCGTGGCAGGCGGCCGGACTTCCCGTCACGAACGCGCCCTAGGTGCGTCGGCTGCCTGACGAGGCGGTGCGAACGACTGGGCAACCGCGGTCCCGCTTCGGCTTCTGGCATACTGGGCCCGCGCGTGTCTCACGGCGGCAGGGTGCGCCGGCAGCGGAGCGGCTGGTCCCGGAGGTCTCATGCGAGGAATCGTCGGCATCGTGGGGATCGCTCTCGTGCTCCTGGTGATCGTGATCGTCGTGGACATCGTGGTGCGACCGACCCCCGTCGCAGGAACCTGCGCCCTCGACCGCCAGCTGCTTCTGCCGGACGCCTGCGCCGGAAACTGCGAGCCTGGGGACGACTGTCTGGCCCTGACGACGCGGCCCTACCTCGGCTTCCTCGTCCAGGCCGCCTCTTGCGTGGATCTCTGCTCGATCACGGTCGAGTAGCGAGCCGACACACGGGTGAGGAGCCCGAACTCGACCCGCGGCCCGGGGGCGGTGCCGGCCCAGGTCGGCTTCTGGCATAATTGGGGAGCGTGCTCAGCCGCTGGCGGCAGGGAGCCCCGGCGACTGAACGCCTGACCCACTAGGCAGCCGGTTCCGAGCATGCTCGCCACACTGCCCCAGCGCCTCTGGTCCGCCGCCTTCGACGGGCTCTTCTACGTCGGCTGGTTCGCCTTCGTGGCCTTCGTCCAGCCGTGGCCGGACGCGCTCCACGGCGCCCTCAAGGCCTTGATCTGGTTCACCCCTCCCCTCCTCGTCGAGCCCCTCTGCGTCTGGCTCGTGGGCGGAACTGCGGGCCAGCGGCTGGTGGGGCTGCGCGTCCGGAGCACCGACGAAAACGCACTCTCCTTGCTGCGGCTGGTGGCCCGCCACTTCTCCAAGGCCGCTCTGCTCGGGGTGTCCGTGTTCTACCTGCCCTTCTCGAAGGGAAAGCAGGCCCTCCACGACGCGATCTTTGGCACCTATGTCGTCGCCGAACCCGTGGCCGCGGACTTCGCGTTCCCGCCGCCAGAACCGATCCACTGGGGGCCCTTCTTCGGGGCGCTTCCGGCCGCGTGGGTCGCTTCCGTTCTCGCCGCGATCCCGCTCCTGCTCCTCCTCGGGCTCGTGACCGCGTTCACGACGAGTGCCATGCTCGAGGACGTCTTGGACTTCGCCACCTCCGTCGTCATGTCCCTCGTCTTCATGGTCACGATGATCCGGCGGGGGCGAAAGAGCCTTGCCGAGACGGCCGCCTCGTCGTGAAGCCTCATGGGTGAGAAGACGCCGCGCTACGCAGAGCAGAACTCCTCGCAATCGCTGCGGGAGGGCCTCGCCGAGTACTACGCGCGCAACCCCGACATCCTCGACCCGGCAGAGCTTCCCGCCGGCGCAGAAGCGCTCTTCCGCCAACACGACGCCGGTCACGTCGTGTTCGGGTGCGACACCTCGCTCCGCGGCGAAACCCTCATCGATACCTGGACCCTCGTCGGGTCGACGCTGGGCGTGCGTGGCTACCTCGAGTACCTGAAGCAACCCCAGGTGAATCAGATCTTCTCGGACGCCGGATACGGGCGAATCGCGATGGAGTCGCTGCGTTGCCTTCCGGATGTCGTGCGCGTACTGGTGCGAAGTCGCCGCCTCTCCTCACGCTGGCCCTGGGAAGCGTATGATGACCACCTGGATCGGCCGCTCGACGAGATTCGCCGGGAGTTCAACATCCATGTGGTCTGAGAGTTCTCCTGGCCAGCGCCGCGTGCGCCGGGTGGCCACGTGATCACGGACACGATGCACGTGATCGCGGTTCCCGATCTGGCCGCATCGGCGACCTTCTATCGTACCGTCCTCGGCTTCGAGATCGAAGAAGCGGGTGACCCGGGCTGGCGTTTCTTCGTCAAGGACCGCTGCCGCATCATGGCGGGCGAGTGCCCCGATGCGCTGCCGCCAGAGCGCACCGGCGACCATTCCTACTTCGCCTACCTCACGGTCGAGGGAGTCGATCGGTATCACGACCAAGCGACCCAGGCGGGTGCGGAGATCGTCAAGGATCTCCGGGACGAACCCTGGGGCATGCGCGAATTCGGTCTTCGTACGGTCGACGGGCACCGGATCATGATCGGGAGCCCGATGCACGCGGGAGCGTAACCCGGCGCCGACTCACCTTCGGAGAACCCAGCTTTGCCCCGGATCACCACAGCAGCCCCCCAGTTCCTCGTCGAGAACCTCGAAACGGCGATCTCGTTCTACGAGGGGCGTCTCGGCTTCGCCACGGACTTCGTCTACGACGACTTCTACGCGAGCGTCTCGCGAGACGGGGCCTGCATCCATCTGAAGTGCGCTCCGAAGCTGGAAGCCGAGCGTCACCACCGGAAGGCCGAAGAACACCTGGACGCCTTCATCGACGTCACGGAAGTACAGGCGCTCGAAGAAGAGCTCGCCCGCCGCGGCGCCCCGATCGTCAAGCCCCTCGAAACGCGCCCTTGGGGCGTGCGGGACTTCTACGTCGAGGATCCGGACAGCTACATCCTCTGCTTCTCGGAACGCGCCTAGCGATCCTAACCCATGCGGGCCCCTTGCCCGGGTCCGCGGCGCGCCATCGCCGGGCCCGCTACCGGTCTGAGCAAAAAGAAGGATCCGATGGAAGACCCGGACGAGTTCTACCTGCGGCCGATCCTGTGCGTCCGCGATGTCACGGCGAGTGCCGATTACTTCTGTGAAAAGCTCGGGTTCGAGCGCCGCTGGCAATCGCCCGAAGACCAGCCGGTGATCGCCCAGGTCAGTCGCCGCGGACTCGATCTCATTCTCGATTCCGGGAGTTCGATCCCGCGGGCCGGGCGTCCGTCGGTGCTCAGCTTGTCACTCCACGACGAGGCCGGCCTCGGCGCTCTCTACGAGGAATGTGAGCGCCGCGGCGCCCGTACGAACGGCCCGCCCTTCGAGGTGCACTGGCAGCCTGGCGTCTTCCAACTCGAGGTGACGGATCTCGATGGCAACATGCTCGTGTTCTGGGGCGACGCGCCGCGGTAGCGCCAAGCCGACTCGGCGCTCTGGCATACTGGTTGCATTCACTCAGCTCGAGGCAACGCGTCGCCCCGAATCCTGGGCGATCCACCGACCGGGCGTCGCATGTCGAAGAAGCGCGAAACGGGGCGAGACCCCACCGAGAAAGCCCTTCGCGAGGCAGACCGGATCCAACGGCTTCCCCGCGAGAGCCAACGGGGGCACCCCAGCGCAGTCCCCGCCGATCCAGCGAAGCTGGATCACATCAACACCTACGGGAGCCTGCCCGAGTTCTACATCGACCTTCCCTTCACGTGTCGGCAGTGCGGCAAACGTGAGATCTGGAAGGCGCGTGACCAGAAGTGGTACTACGAGGAGGCGAAAGGCCACATCGACGCCACCGCAGTCGCGTGTCACGCCTGCCGGACCGAGGAGCGCTAGAGCTCCCACCTGCGAGGTCCCCATGAGGCTACTCGCCTTCCTGTTCTGCGCCGTCGTCGTCGCCATGGGCGCCGTCGGCCTCTTCGCGCCGGCGCGCATCGTCGCGTTCGCACGGCGCTTTCAGTCACAGCAGGGTCTGTATCTGGCTGCGGCCATCCGGCTCGCCTTCGGCGGCGCCCTGGTTCTCGTCGCACCCGAGGCGCGCCTGCCGAACGTGGTTTTCGGGCTCGGCGTCTTCCTCATCGCGGCGGGTGTCATCACGCCGTTCTTCGGCCCGGACCGCTTCGGCCGGATCCTCGACTGGTGGGCCGGGCGCAGCGAGGGGTGGATCCGGGCGTGGTGCGTCTTCGCCCTGCTCTTCGGACTCGCAGTGGCCCGCGCGGTCGGTTTCGAGACCGGGTAGCGAGTCGGCCCCCTGCATGAACTGCCCTTCCTGTCACTCGAGAATGGCCACGGTCGCCTGGCAGTCGCTGGAACTCGACCAGTGCGAGGCCTGCGGGGCGCTCTGGTTCGACGCGAAGGAATTCGGGACGTACCTGCGCTCGCCCCCTGAGTACGTTTCGACGCCGGCCAGCGCGCCCGAGCCAGCAAATCCGACGCTTCGCTGTCCCCACTGCATCCATGTCCCGCTCGAGCCTCGGGAACAACGCGGAGCCACTGCCCACGCGTGCGGCGAGTGCAAGGGCGTGTTCCTCCTGCCGTTCGACCTCAACCTGATTCTCAACGGTCGGCGCGGCCATGGCGCTGACAACGGAGTCCTGGACGTACTGGACGTCGGCAGCGACGCCATCGGACTGATCCTGGAGTGGCTCGCCGCGCTGCTGCTGGACTAGCAGCGCTCCCGACCCGGTGGTTCTGCCGTACCCTCACAAGACGCGAAGGCGAGCAGGCTGAAATCAATCTGTATCGGAGCAAACCAACCGATGGCCGAGAAGAAGTCGGACGACCACTACGTCGACGTTCCCGAGGGCATCACGCCGAAAGAGATGAAAGGCCTGGTCGAGCGAGCCGCCGAGGCCGCGGGGCTCTACGTCTCGCACATCGGATCGTACTCGCGGACGAAGTACCCGAACTCGGTGCATTGGCACTTAAAGCGCGACCCGAAGGAGCGGGGCCTGCTCGACGCGACGTTCTGGGACGTTCGCTCGCTCTTCTGGCTGATGATCCGCCACCGCGAACCCCAGTGGGTGCACGAAACGGTCCCGAAGCTCCTCGCCGCACTCAAACGCGAAGTCGCGGCGCTCCCCTGAGCGCGGAGACGCAGAACAATGCAAAGACGCGTCGGCGCCAACCGTTGAAACCCGAGCGTACAGACTTTCAGCTCCCCCATGACAGGGGCATGCGCCGCCCGGTCTATCGAGACGGACCCGAGCTGGGGCCTTTCGTCCTCGGCGTTCTGACCGCGCTCGCTGTGCTCGGGAGCGTCTTCTTCGGAGATCTAGGCGATACCTACACGCTAAACGCCAGCTGGCTCTTCGCGTATGGAAGTGCTCCCGGGGCTCTGGTCGGCTTCGTCGTGGGGCGTGGCCTGGTACCCGAAGGCACGCCAAGTCGAAGGGGGGCGATCGCGACACTCGGGCTCGCTTTCGGTGTTCTCTCGGGCTCGGCGGCGATCCATTGGAACGCGTTCGGCCCACAGCCAGCACCCGCCCTCGTCTCCCTGGCCGTCGAGGACATCGAGTACACGCGGGGTGGATACAACCGTGTCCCGTCGTACAGGATCCTCCTGTGTTGGCACGGCGAATCGCGCTGGCGCGGCGTCTCGAAGGAGCTCTACCGACGCATGCAGGCGCCGCGCCTCGTCGACGTCCTCCAGGGCCCCGGCGCACTCGGTTTCCCCCACATCCTGGAGTTCGGCGAGACCCGGCTCCCGAACGGTGCGGCCCAACTGACGGGGCAGGAACGCGGCCCCACGGGCGCGGGCATCCTCCCGCCCTGTGGTGCGTCTTCTGAAGAGTCGTCACCCTAGCCGCGACGGCGGACCCAGCCGCAGGGCCCGGAGGACGCTCGGACGGTGCAGATCCCCATCGCCCTACTCCTGGACTTTGGCGTGCTCATCGGCGCGGTCGTTCTGAGCTTCGTGACCGCCGGTTTCATCGACGCCCGGCTCAGTGCCCACCACCCCGCGGAGAAGGATCGCCTGGGCGCCCCTTTCCTCTTCAACGCGGGTACGGCGGAAACGCGAAGCCATCAGGGCGCATGGCTGCGATTCGTGCTCTGGCAGCATCTCTCGAAGCGCGATTTCGCTCTCTCGGCCCTCTGCCTGGCAAACGTCGGGCTGTACGGGGTGATCGTGTCCCTCATCCTCGGCCTCTGGTCCCCCGCCGCGCACTTCCTCTAGCGAGACTCGCTCGGGCTCGATCAGATGCACTAGAGTCCGCCTCGGAAGCGTTTCTGGTGCTGGTGCCCGGCTCGGACTTCAAATCCGATGGGGAGCGCGGCGACGCGTTCCCGGCGGGTTCGATTCCCGTCCGCTTCCGCCACCCCGCGCCCGCCCTCGCGGCCGGCCCTTCGGAGCCCTCTCCCATGCGCCTCGCCGCTCTGCTCGTCGCCTCGCTCTGCTTCGCCGCCTGCACCCAGGAGAGCCAGAACCAGATCGGGCGCGCCGTGCAGAACTGGACCGGCACCGACGGCGTCCTCGAGATCTACGCGGGCGAGAAGCTCGTGAAGCGCTTCCTCGAGATCGACAAGCTCACCACGGCGGCCGGCACGTCGAGCGGCGAAGCCCGCCCCTACCGCTTCGGCTACGGCGTCCTCGACGCCAATTTCAACGGCCGCGTCGACCCGGGTGAGAAGAAGGTCTACTTCGAGTTCAGCGACTACTCGACGTCCTACGTCTTCCACGAAGCCACGAACTAGAGCCACACGCCGCGGCGCCGGCGACTACCCCTCGGCCGATCCCTTCGGCGGCGCCACGAACGGGTAGAGATGCTGGGCGAGGAAGCTCTTCGGGAGCGGCTTCCCCACCACGCCGTAGCGCTCGGGCCAGCGCCCGGGGTTGTCGACGTGGGTGCCGAAGAGCATGTCGAGCACGGGCAGGTTCGCCGCGTAGTTGCGGTCGATCGCCTCGGCGTCCGCCGCATGGTGCCAGTGGTGGAAGTGGGGCGTGACGAACAGGTATCGCAGGGGCCCGAAGTTCCAGCCGACGTTCGAGTGGATCAGCACCCCCTGGATGCTGACCCACACGACGTAACCGTTGATGGCCGCCTCGCTGAAGCCCAGCAGGAAGAGCGGCAGGATCACCGTCGACCGCGTGAAGAGCACCTCGGCGAAGTGGATCCGCGACCCCGACAGCCAGTCCATCTCGGCCGGGCAGTGGTGGACGGCGTGGAAGTTCCAGAGCCGGGGGTGTTCGTGCATCAGCCGATGACCCCAGTACTGGGCGAAGTCGGCCGCGAAGAGCACCTCGATGAACTGGAGCCAGACCGGCTGGGAACGCACCAGATTCTGGAGCCCATCGTGAACGGCCCAGCCGAAGAGACCTTCGGAGAAGAACGTGGTCACCAGCAGGATCACGCTCACCATCAGGTGGTTGAAGACGTAGTAGACGAGGTCGAGCTTCCACTCCTTGCGAAGCGTCAG
The DNA here is from genome assembly GCA_039030075.1 of Myxococcota bacterium. Lineage (NCBI taxonomy): Bacteria > Pseudomonadati > Myxococcota > Myxococcota bacterium. Next base: position 113,279 of record JBCCEW010000016.1, read on the forward strand.
CTGCTCGGGGCGGTGTGGCCAGAGCCGCTCGATGAAGACGAACACCACGGTGTTGGCGACCAGCGCGAGCACCAGCCAGTCGAAGCCGAACGACACCATGGGCTGATCGAAGTCGTCGATCTCGACGCCGGTGCCACCCAGCCACTGGGCGGCGAGGGTGAGACCGATACCGATCGCGCCCAGCCGCTTCGCCCGCCACAGGAAGAACGTGACCGAACCGAACACCACCGAGAGCACCATCGCGGCGCCCAGCACCTGGCGCAGCAGGTCGATGTCGTAGCCCGCGCGCAGCTCGGGCGTGGTCAGGTACTCGGGGAAGTGGAAGCAGAGCACCCCCAAGAGACTCGACGCACCGAGGAAGATCGCGATCGCACCGCTGATCTTCCCTTCTCCCACCTCGAGGGGGACTTCTTCGGTGCGAGAAACGCGCTCGCCGCCTGCCCGGTCATCCATCCGTGGATCCTCCCATCCCCAAGACCCAGATCATCGCGTGCATCGGCGCGTCCGGCACGCGAGCTGAGGGGGCCCCGATCCCAGAGGTTCGGCGAGATGCACACGCCCTGCACCCCCGTTGCCGGTCGCTGTTGCGACCGACACGATAACCGGTCACATCCGTTCAAGTACGGAGGCACGCGCACCCGATAGGCAACGCGAGGGGCGCGGCGCAATGCCGCCGCAACTCTGTTTCCCGGTCGATCGAGAGGCCCCGCCTCTCGTCCCCTCGGCCGGCACGGGAGATGCGATGTCGGACGAACGATTCCGCCTGGTGTTCCGCGGTGAGACCTTCGAGGGAACGAGCCCCGAGCAGGCCCGCAAGAACCTGGCCGCCCAGTTCAAGAAGGCGCCGGAGGACTTCGTCCGGATCTTCAGCGGCAAGGCGTTCTCGCTGGTCTCGAACCTCGACGGCGAGACCGCGTCGCGCCACATGGAGCGCTTCGCCGCGATGGGCCTCGTGGTCTACCGGGAGCCTCACGCCACGGAGGCCGGCGGAGCCGCGGCTCCGGCGCCGACGCCCACACCGGAACCGACGCCCTCCCCTGCACCCGCGCAGCGGGCGCCCGCCGAAGCGGCGGCCCCCGCCATGACGGACTCCGTAGCGCCGGTGGACGCCGATACCGAACCGATCTATGAAACCGACACCGCCCCGAGCGCGCAGGTCGCCGTCGAAGCGACCAGAGAAACCCCTCTCGCCATCGCCCCCGAAGAACGCGGAAACCCGCCGCCGACCACGCTCCGCCAGCGGCTCCGCTATCGCTTCGACACCTTCATGGCGAAGGGCGGCAGCTCGAGCTTCAAGGCGCTCCTGGTCGCCTTCCTCGGCGGCTTCGCGCTGATCGGCCTCGCCCGCGGTGCCTTCCAGTGGATGTCACCCGAGGCCGGTCTCCAGTACGGCGAGCTCGACTTCTGGGGCAACCTCTACATCTCGTTCCTGCAGCTGACCGACCCGGGCAACATGGCCCAGGACATCCAGTCCGCGCCGGGCTACAAGGCTTTCGCCGTCGTCGCCGGCATGACGGGTGTCATCCTGCTCTCGGCCCTGATCGCGTTCATCACGACGAGCCTCGACCAGAAGCTCGACGAGTTGAAGCGCGGCCACTCGAAGGTCATCGAGGCAGACCACACGCTGATCCTCGGCTGGAACGAGCAGCGCATCGTCGAGGTGCTGCGCGAACTCACCCTCGCCAACGAGAGCGAGAAGGACGCTTGCGTCGTGATCCTGGCCGATCGCGACAAGGAAGAGATGGACGACGTCCTCCGGCTGCGGGTGCCGGACACGAAGACCACCCGGGTGGTCACCCGCAGCGGCGCGGTCTCGACGGTCGCGAACCTCGATCTCGTCTCCATCGAGACCAGCAAGTCGGCGATCATCCTGGGCCTCTGCGACGACAACGCGAGTGCCGCCGAAAAGGCCGCCAGTGACGCGATGGTCATCCAGACGACCCTCGCGACCACCGCGAAGGCGCCCCAGGACGAGGACTTCTCGATCGTCGCCGAGATCTTCAACCCCACCCACCGCGAGATCGTCGAAGCGAGCTTCGGCGAGCAGGTGGTCACCGTGAACACCAGCGACATCCTGGCGAAGCTGCTCGTCCAGACCTCGCGCTCGGTGGGCCTCTCCACGGTCTACAACGAGCTGCTCTCCTTCGACGGCTGCGAGATGTACTTCCATGAGGACGACTGGGGCGGCTCGCGCTTCGGCGACCTCGCCTACCACTTCCCCGACGGCGTCCCGATGGGCATCCGCGGGGGCGACGGCGAGATCCAGATGAATCCCAGCCGCGACCACGTCCTCGCGGACGACGACGAGATCCTGATCGTTGCCGAGGACGACTCGACCATCGAACTGCGCGGCAAGCCGGTGGCCCAGCCGCGCGACCTGCCCCTGGCCGGCGGCCGGCTCTCCCAGGAGGTCGAGCGCGAGCTGATCCTGGGCTGGAACCGCAAGGCACCGATCATCCTGCGGGAGTTCGCCGACTACGTCCGCGAGGGCAGCCACGTGGACGTCATGCTGACGAGCCCGACGGAGGGAGAGCGTGAGGCGATCGCCGCCCTCGACGCCGAGCTCGACACGCTTTCGCTCAGCCTGGTGGAAGCCGACTGCATGAGCCGCGAGGCCCTGCTGGCCCAGCGTCCCTTCGAGTACGACAACATCATCATCCTGGCCGGCAGCGACGAAGCACGCGTCGACATCGCCCAGGTCGATTCGGAGAACATCGTGACGCTGCTGCTACTACGCAGCATCTTCGCCGAGTTCCCGGAGCAGAGCGGCTGCACGAAGCTGATCACCGAGGTGCTCGACTCGCAGAACCACGCGCTCGTGGCGCGGGCGGGCGTCAAGGACGTGATCATCTCGAACAAGCTGGTCAGCATGATCATGGCCCAGATCTCGGAGAGCCGGGACATCAAGCGCGTCTACGACGACCTCTTCCAGGAGGACGGCTCGGAGATCTACCTGAAGCCGGCGAGCCTCTACTTCGAGGAGCTGCCCCGGAAGGTCACCTTCGCCGACATGATCGAGATGGCAGGGAAGCGCGACGAGGTCTGCATCGGCGTGAAGATCAAGGCCTACGAGAGCGACAGCGAGCGCAACAACGGCGTGAAGCTGATCCCCGAGAAGAAGAAGCTCTACAGCCTGCGCCCCGAGGACTGCCTGATCGTGCTGGCCGAGGACGAGCTCTAGGTCGGAGCGGGGCTAGTCGAGGAGGTCGGCGAGTCGGCGGATCCGCGCGCAGTCGCGCTCGGGGTAGGTCCCGGTCTCGTCGATCAGGATCGCCTCGAGGCCGGCGGCGCGCGCGCCGCGGACGTCGATCGCGTAGATGTCGCCCACGTAGACGGTGGCGTCCGCCGCGACTTCGAGACGCGTCAGCGCTCGCGCGAAGATCTCGGGATCGGGCTTCTCGACGCCCTCGAGGTGGGAATCGAGGATGCACTCGAGGTGGTCGGTGAGCCCGGCCGCTCCGAGGAGCGACGCCACGCGGCCATCCGCATTCGACACGACGCCGGTGCGAAAGCCGCGCTCGCGCAGGCCGGCCAGGGTCTCGGCGGCGCCCGGGAGGGGTACCCGCCAGAGGTTCGCGCGCCGCTGCTCTTCGGCGAGCTCCGCGGCGAGGGGTGCGCAATCGGCGTCCCCCACCCCCGCGTACCCCAGCAGCGCGCCGAAGTAGCCAGCGATCCGGTCGGCGTCGCGATCCTGCACCCCACGCTCACGCTCGGCGCGTGCGTCGATTTCGTGTCGCGCGCGCGCCTCGCCCTCCGCCAGCGCCTCCAGGCGGAGCGTCACCCCGCGCGCCGCAGCGCGCTCGGCGATGAAGCCGTGGTCCAGGCGAATCAGCGTGCCGCCCGCGTCGAACAGGACAGCCGTGATCTCACGCGGGGATCCGAGGGCAGACAGGCGCGGCACGGGCGGAGCCTAGGGGCCGGCCCGCCCCCGCACAACGCCATGCGACCGCAGCTGCGATCTCGAGACTACGCCTCCCGACGCTTCCAGGGATCCTTCCGCGCCCCTCGGCGGCGACTGAAGATGCGCTTGTCGTGCTCCTTGCGGAGCTGGCGCTCGATCCGGTTCAAGACCTGGTCCGAGGCCGGTCGCGCTGCTTCGGCATGCGCCTGGGTGGCCACGTTCGTGTTCTTTCCCAGCACATGACCATGAGCCTCGAAGCCCGTACCCTGCTCGAAGAGCGTGAGTTCGATGCGTTCGACTTCGCGGAACTCGCCAGACAGCACGTCGCAGCGGCGCTCAATCGCCGCTCGGATCTCCTCGTCGACCTCGAGATCCTTGAAGTGCACCACGATCGAAGCGTTGCTGGCCATGCGAGTTCTCCTAGCGATAGGCCTCCGGGCGGGTCCGCCTTCGCCCGAAGGCGGCTCGCCGGCGGTGGCTCGGCTGCGGCGAGCGGGGGTCGGCGTGACGGTGACCGAAGCGGTGCACCGACGGGGCCAACGAAAGGTTCCCAAGGTCTCGCACGCAAAGTCAGAGTACCACAACGAGCGCGCGTCACCGCTCCGTCGGTGCGCCTCGTGCTACGCCGCGCGCGATCCGAAGCATCGCCGCCCACTTGCGCCGCGGTCTGCCGGCTCGTGGCGGCGGCTTGCCGTCAGCCGTGGAGCGCGCGCGCCGTCGGAGAGCGATCGTCGCGATAGTCGGCGGGCGCGCCGGCATAGAGCAGCTTCCCGCCCTCGGGCCCGCCACCCGGACCCAGGTCGATCAGGTGATCGGCCCGGCGCAACACCGCCGTGTGATGCTCGGTGACGACGATGCTCGCACCGCGATCGAGCAGCTGCTCGAAGCACCCCAGCAGCCGCTCGACGTCGGCCGGGTGCAGGCCCATCGTCGGCTCGTCGAAGACGTAGAGCGTGCCCGGCTTGCCGTCGGCCAGCGCCTGGGCGAGGCGCAAGCGCTGGGCCTCTCCACCAGAGAGCGTCGACAGCGGTTGTCCGAGGGAGAGATAGCCGAGGCCGACGTCCACCAGCGGCGTCAAGCGCGTCACGATGGCGCGTTCGTCGTGGAAGCGCGCGACGGCCTCGTCGACGCTCAGCCCCAGCACGTCGACGATGCTGAGTCCTTTCCAGGTCAGCTGGCGCGCTTCCGCGCGGTAGCGCGTCCCCAGGCACTGGTCGCAGGGCATCCGCACGTCGTCGAGGAACTGCATGTCGACGACGAGCTCGCCGGAACCCTCACACGTCTCGCAGCGCCCACCCGCCACGTTGAACGAGAACCAGCCCGGCCCCGCGCCGTGGGCCTTCGCCTCTCGCGTTTCGGAAAAACGCTTGCGGATCGGATCGAAGGCGCCGGTGACCGTCGCGGCGTTCGAGCGCGGCGACTTCGAAGGCGGCTCGGGTTCGACGAGCACCACCTCTTCGAGGGCTTCGCCCCCGAGCACCGCAGCACAGGCACCGCGATCGGGTTCGCGTCGCAGCTGACCCACCAGCACCGAGCGCACCAGCGTCGTCTTCCCGGCCCCGGACACCCCCGAGAACGCGACCAGCTGACCGAGCGGCACGGTGACGTCGAGGTCGCGCAGGTTGTTCTCGCAGGCCCCGCGGATCTCGAGCTTTCCCGTCGCCGGCCGTGGCTCCCGGTCGACGAGGTCGAAGTCTCCGCGCAGCGCGCGCCCGGTGAGCGACTCGGCCGCGTCCCGTACGACCGCGACCGGACCCTCGGCCATCACGCGGCCACCGCGATGGCCCGCGCCCGGGCCGAGGTCGATGACGTGGTCGGCGGCCGCCACGACCTCGGGAGCGTGCTCGACCACGACCACCGTGTTCCCCTGATCGCGAACGCGCTGGAGGATGCCGATCAAGCGCGCGACGTCGCGGGCGTGGAGGCCCACCGAAGGCTCGTCGAGCACGTAGAGCGATGCGGTCAGCGTGCCGCCGAGCGCGGCCGCCAGCTGGATCCGCTGGGTCTCCCCGCCCGAGAGCGTGCGCACCGGGCGGTCGAGCGTGATGTAGCCGAGCCCGGCCTCGACGGCAGTCGCCACCCGCGCGCGCAGGTCGGCCAACACGCGTACGATGCGCTCCTCGGCCGCCGGCGGCAGCGACAGGTTCTCCAGGGTGTCGGCCAGCTCGGCGAGCGGCAGCGCGAGCATCTCGGTGATGTCGCGCCCGGCCAGGGACACGGCGCGCGCCGCCTCGCAGAGTCGGGTTCCGTCGCAGTCGGGGCACGGGTCGAAGCGGCGGTAGCGCGCGATCATCACGCGCGCCTGCACCTTGTAGCGCTTGCGCTCCAGGCGAACGAAGAACCCCCGGATCCCGCCCCAGAGTTCGTCGCCCGTGAAGAGCCAGTCGCGGGTGTCGGGGTCGAGCTCGTCGACCGGCACGTCGATCGGGACGCCCGCATCCTCGCACGCCGCCAACAGACGCTCGTGGGCCCGCCGCCCGCCCGGCGTCTGGAACGGAGCCACAGCACCCTCGGCCAGGCTCTTCGACGGGTCGGGGATCACGCGTTCGCGGTCGAGCCCGGGGACGCGACCGAAACCTTCACACGCCTCGCAGGCTCCCAGCGCACTGTTGAAGGAGAAGAGCGCCGGCGTGGGCTCGGCGAAGGTGTCGCCGCACGTGTCACAGGCGAACGCGTTGCGATAGCGGGCGCGGTCTCGGTCGCGCGAAACCACGTGGCAGGTGCCATCGCCCCAGGCGAAGCCCTGGTGGATGGCGTCGCTGAGCCGGGCGGCCTCCCCCGGCCCGTCGCGTACGGCCAGCCGATCGATCACCAGGAGGCCATCCCGTCGCGCGGCGCTGAACTCCCGCGCCGAAAGCTCGCTCAGGTCCGAGATGCCCCCCTCGGCGTCGAGGAGTCGCGTGTACCCCTCGCGGGCCAGCCGATCGCGCTGAGCCGCGGGCGTCTCGCCCTCGCGTTTCGCAAGCGCGGCGCCGATCGTCACCGCCTGTCCCGCGAAGCGGTCGGCCACGCGCTGCGACACCGCACCGACGTCGCCGGGCTGCACCGGCACCTCGCATCGCGGGCACTCCATGGTGCCCGCGTGGGCGTAGAGCAACCGGAGGTGATCGAGGATCTCGGTGGCCGTGCCCACGGTGGAGCGGGCGTTGGTCACCCGGTTGCGCCGCTCGATCGCGATCGCCGGCGGCAAGTGCGAGATGAAGTCGACCTCGGGCCGCGGCAGGCGTTCGAGGAACTGACGCGCGTAGGTCGAGAGCGACGTCACGTAGCGGCGCTGGCCCTCGGCATAGAGGGTGTCGAAGGCGAGGGTCGACTTTCCCGAGCCGCTGACCCCGGTGATCACGGTGAGCGACCCGAGCGGGATCTCGCAGTCGACGCCCGCGAGGTTGTGGCTGCGGGCGTTCTCGATGCGGATCGCCGGCCGCGTCGGCGAGACCGGCTGGGTCGTCATCAGGCGTCGGGACCGCGCTCGCTGTAGCGCCGGGCCTCTTCGGCGTAGGCGTCGAAGCCCGCGGACTCGGCGGCCGCCGCGGTGCGCTCCCACTCCTCTTGGGTCGGCGCCTCCTCCTGGGCGGCCGCGACGGCGCGCAACAGGAAGACGTTCCCGTCTCCCACCGCGCGGATGCGCAGCTCGGCCAGGGGCTCCGCGGCCTCGGCGATCGCCAGGAAGTCGACGGCCTCGACGTGACGCTCCTCGGCGAGATACGCCTCGGCGATCGCCAGCGCCTGGTCCTTGCCGAGGTCTTTCTCGAGCAGGTGTCTGCGCTCGAGCGGTCCGGGAATCTTCGAACGGGCCACGGGTGCTCCTAATAGCGGGGGACGTCGGGGTCGACGGTCAACGACCAGGCCTCGATCCCGCCGGTGAGATTCTCGACCCGGGCGAAGCCCGCGTCGAGCAGCAGTCGCGCCGCGCGCTCGCTGCGCGGGCCGTGGTGGCAGTGCACGATCACGCGCTTGCCGCGCCAGAGGTCGAACTCAGCGAGGCGATCGCCGAGTTCGGCGAGCGGAACCAGCGTCGCGCCCTCGATGCGGGCGCGCTCCCACTCGTCGAGGTCGCGCACGTCGAGCAGCAAGTGCTCGGCGCCGTCGGCGCGCAGCGACGCCAGTGATGATGCGTCGATCGTCGGCGGCTCGCTCGGCTCCTCGGCCGGAACACCGCAGAAGCCGGCGTAGTCGATCAGCTCGGTGATCTCCGGTGTCTCGCCACAGGCCGGACACGCGGGATCCTTCTTCAACCGGAACTCGTGGAACTCCATGCGGAGCGCGTCGTACTGGAGGAGCCGTCCGTAGAGCGGATCGCCGAGCCCAGCGACGAGTTTCACCGTCTCGGTGGCCTGGATGATCGCGACCAGCCCGGGCAGCACACCGAGCACCCCTCCCTCGGCACACGAGGGCACGGCACCCGGCGGCGGCGGCTCGGGGTAGAGGCAGCGATAGCAGGGGCCATGCCGCGCATCGAAGACCGTCATCTGTCCATCGAAGCGGAAGATCGAGCCGTGCACGTTCGGCTTGCCGAGCAGCACGCAAGCATCGTTGGTGAGGTAGCGCGTGGGGAAGTTGTCCGTGCCGTCGACGATCACGTCGTACTCGGCAAAGAGCGCCATCGCGTTCTCCGACGACAGCCGCAGCGGGTGGCGCTCGACCTTCACGTCCGGGTTCATGGCCGCGATGCGCTCGGCGGCCACGTCGACCTTCAGGCGTCCGACGTCCGCGGTGCCGTAGAGCACCTGGCGATGCAGGTTCGAGGCGTCGACGACATCGAAGTCGACGAGGCCGAGGGTCCCGACGCCGGCGGCGGCAAGGTACTGGGCGAGCGGGCAGCCGAGGCCACCCGCGCCGATCAGCAGCACGCGTGCGTCGAGGAGCGCGCGTTGCCCTTCGAGCCCGACTTCGGGGAGTGTCAGATGGCGCCGGTAGCGGTCGAACTGGTCGGGGCGCAGCGGCGGTGCGGCCGGGGTGGGGGCCATCTCAGGACGCTATCCCGTGCCCCGGGGCCGTCAAGCGGCGGTCGGCGGCGCGATGCGTCGGCAGCCCTAGTTGCGACTCGGCAGCACGACGACCGACTGGACCACACGCGGCCCGCCCTGGAGCTGCCAGCGCACCAGGACTCGATCCCCGGCCGCGAGTGCGCCCCAACCCGACTTGCCCTCGACGCGCGTCGACGGGCCCTTGGTGAAGGTGAGCGTCTCACCGCGACGACTCTGCACCGCGAGCGTGCTCCCGCTCGCGGAGACGACGGTGCCGTTGAACTCACGGACCTGCGCCTGTGCGGGGTGGGCCAGCACGAGCAGGAGACAAGAGAGGCCGAGGGCGACCCCACGCAGAGCAGCGTTCATCCGTTCCATCTCCCAGCTCCCCAAACCCGGGGTCCGTCGGTCCGCAGAGACCGCCGATTCAGCGCACGCCGTTGCGGGGGTCAGGGCGTGCTCGAAGCGATTGCCGTGCCGGTTCGACGCGTACGCCCCCCGGCACATTCTCCCAGCGTGGAGGCCGCGGGGGTCATCGCCCCGGTGCCGGAGGTGGGACTCGAACCCACATGGCCTTGCGACCGGGGCCTTTTGAGGGCCCTGCGTATACCAATTCCGCCACTCCGGCAGGCGTGGCGCGCGAGCATACCAAAGCCCCGGGAGCGCCCCAACGACCCGAAGCCACAGGGTTTTTGACAGCGGGGAAAGCTGCGTTAGCTTGAGAGTCCGCGTGGGGCTGTAGCTCAGCTGGGAGAGCATCAGGCTGGCAGTCTGAGGGTCAGGGGTTCGATCCCCCTCAGCTCCACCA